>CAUFAM010000105.1 GCA_959022875.1 uncultured Oscillospiraceae bacterium
AACAGCAGCAGCACCAGCCCGCCGCCCAGAAGCCCCAGCCCCTCCACCACGATGGAGAAGATCATATCGTTTTCCGCCTCAGGCAGGTAGTTAAACTTCTGAATACTGTTTCCCAGCCCCCGGCCCAAAAAGCCTCCCGAAGCAATGGACAGCAGGGACTGAATAATCTGATAGCCGCCCTCCTGGGGGTAAGACCAGGGATCCAGCCACAGGTTCATTTTCCGGGTCATGTAGTCGGTGAAGCTGATGATCACCGCCAGTCCCAGCACCGCTATGCTGCCCAGACCGATAAACCACCCCAGATTGATTCCGGAAACAAACAGCACCGCAGCTGCGCCCACCATGATCAGGATGGTGCCCGACATGTGGGGCTCAAATACCACCAGAACCAGGACAATGAACAGCACCACACCGTAGGGTACCAACTCCAGAAAGCCGATATTCTCTAAAAAGTTTAATATGCGGCCCCGGGTGGTGCGGCGGGTAAAGACTTTCTTTTTCTCGGTATCCCGCTTTGAGAGCCTTGCGGCAAAGAAGATAATGACTGCCACCTTGGCAATCTCCGAAGGCTGGAAGGTAGGGCCGCCCACCAGAAACACATAGAGCCACCGGGTCACGCCGTTGATGTTCACGCCAAAGGGGGTGTAGATCAGCAGCAGCAGGAAAATCGAGCCGCCCAGCAGAGGAAAGGACAGGGGCCGCAGGGTCTGATAGTTGATTCTACTGACCACATACATAATTCCAAGGCCAGCGGCAGCAAACAGGAACTGCCGTTTGAAGTAGTAGAGCGGGTCATTTCCCACACTGGAATCGTAGTAGGCCGTGGCATAGGAGGCGGAAAAGAGCATGACCAGGCCGATTCCCACCAGCAGCAGCACCAGCATGAGGAAGGGCAGATCGATGGGGCCCCGGGCCAACTGCTCTTCCAGGGTCAGATCGCGTTTTGGTTTTCGAGCCATGGGAATCACCTTCTTTCCGTATCTGATCAGCGCATGACATTCTGAGCCGTCCTTCTGGTCTCAGCCAGAGGCTCTCTTTATTCTATTACACCGGATAGCGGTCCATGACTCCCAAAAAGGCCAGGCAGCACAGGGCCAGAGTCAGGCCGGAGAACACGCAGAAAAGCTTTGTCTCACTCCAGCCGCCCAGCTCCAGATGGTGGTGAAGGGGGGCCATGCGGAAAAAGCGCTTGCCGTGGGTTTTCTTAAAGTATGCCACCTGGATGATGTCGGAGACCACCTCGGCCACATACACCAGTCCGATGATGGGAATGACCAGAGGAATGTCCAGAGCGAAGGCCATACCACACACCATTCCGCCCAGAAACAGGGAGCCGGTATCCCCCATGAAGACCTTGGCGGGGTGGAAGTTATAAATGAGGAATGCGGCCAGGCCGCCGGCCAGGGCAGCGGCCAGGATGGCCAGGTCGTTGCGGCCAAACCAGGCCGATACCGCCATATAAAACAGGGCCACAGGGATGGTCACCCCGGTCGCCAGACCGTCAATGCCGTCAGTGAGGTTGACGGCGTTCACCGTACCCACCATCACAAAGGCAGCAAAGACCATGTACACCACCCAGGGCATGGGAATGGCTATGTTGAGGAAGGGAATAAAGAGGTTGGGGGTCAGATAGCCCTGGCCCCGCATCAGCACCGTGAAGGCAATGGCCGCCGCCAGTTGAAGCAGAAACTTCTGGGGGGCGGTAAGGCCCTCGTTGGCGTGGTGGCGCAGCTTCTGAAAGTCATCCACAAAGCCGATCAGGCCAAAGACCAGGGCAAAGAGGAACACATACACATGGTTCCAGTTCCCGTGGCGGATTTCCTCCCAGCCTGAGGCAAGGATGGCCACGGCGATGGCCAGGATAAACATGACCCCGCCCATAGTGGGGGTACCCTGCTTTGCCATATGCCAGGTGGGGCCGTCCTCCTTAATGGCCTGGCCCGCCTTCAGGCGGTGCAGCAGAGGGATCAATACCTGCCCCAGAATTGCCGCCACCCCAAAGGCCACGATGAAGCTGAGGATGAATGTCATGGTCAAAACCTCTTTCTCTTTTGAACATAGGCCCACAGGGGCCACACAGATAGCAAATGATTATACTACATCCGCCGGTACTTTTCCAGTCTCATTTTGTCCTTTTCCCGGCATGTGGGCACTTTCTGCCTCCCGTTGGGCAAACCACGCCGCCACCACCTCCCGTTCGTCCAGGTGGTACTGCACCCCCTGGATCTCCTGGTAGGTCTCATGGCCCTTTCCGGCCAGGACGATCACATCTCCGGCCCCGGCCTGGGACAGGGCCCAGGCAATGGCCTTTGGCCGGTCCGGTTCCACATGGATCTGGGCCTGCTGGCCCTCCAGGCCGGGCAAAATATCGGCAATGATGGCCTCGGGCTGCTCGGTGCGGGGGTTGTCGGAGGTGACTACCACCACATCGGCCAGCTCCCCGGCCACCGCCCCCATGATGGGGCGCTTTGTTTTGTCCCGGTCTCCGCCGCAGCCAAAGAGGCAGATGAGCCGTCCGGCGGTGAAGTCCCGGGCGGTCATAAGGATATTCTCCAGGGCATTGGGGGAGTGGGCATAGTCAATGAGCACTGTGTAGGCCCTGGGAACGGGCACCACCTCCACCCTGCCCTTCACGCCGCGGACCGCGGGCATAGCCCGGGCCATGTCCCCCAGATCCATTCCCAGCACCAGGCCCGCACTGAGGGCGGCCAGGGCGTTGTAGATGGAAAAGCCACCCGGGATGGGCAAATACACCCGGGCCAGACGGCCCAGGGTCAACGCCTCAAACTCCACATGGCTGGGAAACAGGCGGATATTCCGGGCACACACATCCGCTCGGGCCTGGTTTTCGGAATAGGTCGTCACAGGACAGGAAATGTGCTCCCGATACCACTGCCCCGCCTCGTCATCCAGATTAAGCACGGCCTGCCTGCACTGGGCAAAGAGCAGCCCCTTGGCCCGGCGGTACTCCTCCATGGTATGGTGGTAGTCCAGGTGGTCCTGGGTCAGATTGGTAAACACTCCCGCCTCAAAGGTGAGCCCCGCCGTACGGTGCTGCACCAGAGCGTGGGAGGAGGCCTCCATCACCACATAGGTACAGCCTTCATCGGCCATCTGCCTGAGCAGGCTCTGCAGCTCATAGCTTTCCGGAGTGGTACGGTGGGCGGGAAGCTCCCGGGAACCAATCATATTCCGGTTGGTCCCGATGAGTCCCACCTTTGCCCCCAGCACACGCTCCAGCAATTCCTTCAGCAGGCTGGTGGTGGTGGTTTTTCCGTTGGTGCCGGTGACGGCTACCAGCTTCATCCGCTCCCCCGGCCTTCCAAACCAGTTGGCTGAGACAAGGGCCAGGGCAAGCCTGGGATCCTCCACCGTCAGCCATGGGCCGGGACTGTCGGGCGGCGCGGCACACAATACCGCCGCAGCCCCTTTTTTCAGAGCCGCGTCAATGTAGCGCTGTCCATCCGTTTTCGCTCCGGGCATAGCTACGAACAGGGCACCGGGCTCCAAGGTCCGGCTGTCATAGGATATGGAAAAAATTTCCATATCAGGGTTTACCTCTCCCCCTGTGAGGGGGACGCCGGCTAACAAATCGCACAGCTTCATGGGATCACCCCTCACAGGGTGGGTTTCATTCTCTATAAGAAGTGCCGAATTCCCGAACAGGGGAACTCTCCCGCAGGGAGTTACGCCGCTTTCGCGGCAAACGAAATTTTAATCCGTTCTTTTCCGATTTTAGCCTACGCCTACCGCGCCGTCCTCCACCATATTGAAGAACTGCACATCCACCACCGTTCCGATGGCTGCGGTCTCACCGCCGGCAATGCTTTGGCTGTCCGCGGTGGTGGAATTGGTGTAGTAGGTACTCACACCGGCCGCCCGCATAAAGAAGCCTGCGTTTTCCAGCCTGGTCTTGGCCGCTTCGTAACTCAGGCCCGTTACATCGGGGACAGTGCCCGTCTCAGCGGGCTTGGTATCGCCCAGGTAGAGGATCACCGTGGAGCCTCCGGGCACACTGGCTCCGGCGTTGGGGATTTGGGAAGTAATGGTGTCACCGGAACCCATCGTGCGGTAGCTCAGGTTTTTCTCCTCCAGGGCATCCTCCGCCTGGGCCACCGTCATTCCGGTGACACTGGGCGTGGACACATCCACGGCGGCGGATTCCTCGGCAGTGTATTCCTTTTCAATACCCAGGTAATCCAGCATATCAGCCAGCATGGGGCCGGCGGTCTTGGCGGACATATTGCCGCCGCTGATGTAAACGCCGGTGGTGGACCAGTTGCTCCCCTCATAAGTCTGCTCCGGCTTGTCAAAGGCCAGCAGCACCACCAGCTGGGGATCGTCCGCTGGAGCAAAGCCCACAAAGGAGACGATAATCCGGCTCGTATCTCCCGTCTCGGAGGAACCGGTCTTACCGCCGATGCGGTAGCCGGCCTGGTAGGCGTTGTGGCCCGAGCCCTTGGGCTCGCTGACCACACTCTCCAGAATGGCGGTGGCCCGGCGGCTGGTCTGCTCACTGACCACCTGGCGCACCAGAGTGGGTTCGGTATTTTGGATCACATTGCCGTTTTGGTCGGTGACACTCTTGACAATGTAGGGCTGCATAAGTCTTCCGCCGTTGATGACGGCGGAGAAAGCGGTAATCTGCTGGATGGGGGTGGTGGTAAAGCGCTGGCCGAAGGAGGCCACCGCCAGGTCCACGTTGGTCATGTCGGCGCCCCAGTTGATGCCCTCTTCCTCACCGGGCAGATCCACTCCGGTCATCTCCGTATAGCCAAACGCCTCGAAATATTCATAGAACCGCTCCACGCCCAACCGCTGGCCGATGGCAATAAAGGCGGGGTTGCAGGAGTTCTGCACCGCCTGGGCCAACGTCTGGGTACCGTGGCCGGTACGTCTGGAACAGCGGATGATGTCCGAGTAGCCATCCACCTTCACGCCGCCGGTACAGGTAAAGGTATCGCTCTCATCCACCAGTCCCTCCTCCAGGGCCATGGACAATACGATGGCCTTGAAGGTAGAACCCGGCTCATAGGTGTCGTTGACCGCCTTGCTGCGCCACTGGGCCATCACAGCCTGGTTATAGGCCTGGCCCTGGGCCTGGGCACGGAGCTCCTCATCGGTGAGGTTCTCGGTGTTGTTGGCCTTGAGCTGCTGATAGATGGTCTCCGCGTTGGCTTCAATGGAGGCATTTAAAATCTCATCGGTAATGAGCGAGTAGTTATTGGGATCAAAGTCCGGGGAGCTGGCAATGGCCAGGATCTCACCGGTCTGAGGGTTCATGGCAATGCCGAAGGCCCCGTTCTGAACAGCATAGTCCTGAATTCCCTCCTCAATAGCCTTCTCCAGATAGGACTGGAGGGTGGCGTCAATT
>CAUFAM010000106.1 GCA_959022875.1 uncultured Oscillospiraceae bacterium
GGCCCGCAAGCGGTGGATGCCGGTGGTGGTCTCCTCACAGCCGCCGATGAGCCGGTCCCCGTATTGGGCGCACTTGCCCCCCAGCAGCTGAATCAGGTCGCCCCCGTCGTCCACAATCAGGTGGGGGCGGCACTTCAGGGTCTCCACCAGCAAGTCCTCATACTGCTGAGGGGTCACCCCGTGGATGCCATAGGTGTCCACACCCATCTCCGCCACAGCGGCGGCCACGTCGTCCTGGGTGGACAGGGGGTTGCAGCCGGTGAGGTGGACGTCAGCGCCGCCCTCCCGGAGCACCAGCCCCAGGTTGGCGGTCTTGGCCTCCAGATGGACGGAGACGGCGATGGTCAGCCCTTCAAAGGGCTTCTCCCGGCGAAAGCGCTCCTCAATTTTCCCCAGTGCGGGCATAAAGTCCCGCACCCACTGGATTTTCTGCCGTCCGGACGGGGCCAGGGACATATCGCGTACAATGCTCATGGCAAATGCCTCCAAATCTTTTTATAAAGGGTCTCTTCTGCCCCTTATTCTACCATACTTTCTGCGGCAAAAAAAGCAGTTTTTCTTCTCTTTGAAATGTTTACACTTTGGATATAGACATTTTACGGAAAAATGGATAAAATATCTCTTACTTGAATTATGATGAAACGAGGAGACTTTTTCATGAAAGCCATTTCCCGCGGTTTGAGCAAATTCTGCTATAACCATCCAAAATTGGGAATCCCTGAACTGATGAAGTATATCGCCCTGGGCAATGTGTTTGTCTTTGTGGCGGATATGCTCACCAGCAACATGGCCACCGCCTTTCTGGACTTTTACCCCCAGCTGATTTTGCAGGGCCAGGTGTGGCGGCTCATCACCTTTATCTTTGTCCCCCTGGACACCGGCGCATCTTCCGCGTTTGGGCAGACCTTCCTCTTTGCCCTGTCCACCTTCTTCTACTACTGGATCGGCTCCGCCCTGGAGCGGCAGTGGGGAACCACCCGGTTTACCGTGTTTTACGGGCTGGGCGTCATTTTCAACATCATTGTGGGCTTTGTAGTCTACGCCGTGCTTCGCAGCCAGCTGGCCGCAGTGGGCATCACCTCCGCCCAGCTTCAGGAAGTCCTCACCTTTGTCTCCACTGCCAGCATGTCCTATGTGAACATGTCCATGTTTTTCTCCTTTGCCACCCTCTACCCCGACATGCAGGTGATGCTCTATGGCATCATCCCTCTGAAAGTAAAGTGGCTGGCCTGGCTGGATGTGGTGTTCTTCGCGTGGGAGATTGGCTCCGCTCTCTTTAGCCACCAGTGGATCATGGCTCTGGTGCCCGTCATCGCCATTCTCAACTACCTGCTCTTCTTCTGGGAGGATCTTGTCTCCATGGTCAACCGGAACCGGGTGCGTGTGCAGCACAGAACCTCCGCCCAGACCATCAACTTCAAAAAGGCCCAGAAGGACCTGAAGGAGCGCCGGGGCTACCTCCACAAGTGCTCCGTGTGCGGGGTCACCGACCAGGACGACCCCAATATGGAGTTCCGCTACTGCTCCAAATGTAACGGCTACTACTGCTACTGCGCCAACCACATCAACAACCACACCCACGTTCAGTAACAAACACCGGGCCGCCCAAGTGTGGGCGGCCCCAAAAAAAGAAGACACGCACCGGAATGTGCGTGTCTTCTTTTTATTTGGTTCAGGCTGTACCTTATCTCACAATCAGCTGGTCCTCTGCCACATCCACGGTGAGGTGCTGTCCGCCCTCCACCTGGTCGGCAATGATCTTCCGGCTGATAAGGGTTTCCACTGTGTGCTGGAGATACCGGCGCAGGGGTCGAGCGCCATAGATGGGGTCGTAGGCGGCGTCGATGATCAGATCCTTGGCCGCGGGGGTAAGCTCCACGGTAAGCTGCTTATCCTCCAAACGGCGGTTGATGTCGGCCACCATCAGGTCGATGATGTGGGTGACATTGTCCTTGGTCAGAGGCTTATAGAAGACGATCTCGTCCAGACGGTTGAGGAACTCAGGCCGGAAGGAGCGCTTCAAGAGCTCATTGACCTGATCCCGAGCCTGCTGACTGATCTCGCCGCTGGCGTCGATGCCGTCCAGCAGGAACTGGGAGCCCAGGTTGGAGGTGAGAATGATGATGGTGTTCTTAAAGTCCACGGTGCGGCCCTGACTGTCGGTGATGCGGCCGTCGTCCAGCACCTGGAGCAGAATGTTGAACACGTCGGGGTGGGCCTTCTCTACCTCATCAAAGAGGATGACGCTGTAAGGCTTACGCCGTACCGCCTCAGTGAGCTGGCCGCCCTCCTCATAGCCCACATATCCCGGAGGGGCACCAATGAGCCGGGAGACGGAGAACTTCTCCATATACTCGGACATATCGATACGCACCAGGTTCTTCTCGCTGTCAAACAGAGACTCGGCCAGCGTCTTGGCAAGCTCCGTCTTGCCCACGCCGGTGGGGCCCAGGAACAGGAAGGACCCGATGGGCTTATTGGGGTCGGCAATGCCGGCACGGCTTCTCAGAATGGCCTCGGAAACCAGGCGCACCGCCTCGTCCTGGCCCACCACACGCTGATGGAGGATATCCTCCAGGTGCAGCAGCTTCTCCCGCTCCCCTTCCATCAGCCGGGCCACGGGAATGCCGGTCCAGCGCTCGATGATGCGGGCGATCTCCTCCTCGGTGACCTTGTCCCGCAGGAGGGAGCGCTGACGGCCCTCGTTGGCAATCTGCTCCTCGGCCTCCAGGGCCTTCTTCAGCTCGGGAATTCTGCCGTACTGAAGCTCGGCGGCACGGTTGAGGTCATACTCCCGCTGGGCCTTTTCCAGCTGGGCATTGGCCTGCTCCAGGTCCTCCCGGAGCTTTTGCACCTTGCCAATGGCGTTTTTCTCGTTATCCCACTGGGCCTTCTTGGTGTTGAACTCCTCCCGCATGTCGGAGAGCTCCTTCTGGATCTCCGCCAGGTGCTCCTGGGAGAGCTTGTCGGTCTCCTTCTTCAGGGCGGCCTCCTCAATTTCGTGCTGGATGATCTTCCTCTGAATTACGTCCAGTTCGGTGGGCATGGAGTCCATCTCGGTGCGGATCATCGCACAGGCCTCATCTACCAGGTCGATGGCCTTGTCGGGGAGGAACCGGTCGGTGATATAGCGGTTACTGAGGGTAGCAGCGGCAATGATGGCGCCGTCGGTGATCTTCACGCCGTGGTAGACCTCATAGCGCTCCTTCAAGCCACGGAGAATGGCAATGGCGTCCTCCACGGAGGGCTCGTTCACCATCACCGGCTGGAACCGCCGCTCCAGGGCGGCGTCCTTCTCGATATACTGGCGGTACTCATTGAGGGTGGTAGCGCCGATGCAGTGCAGCTCGCCGCGAGCCAGCATGGGCTTGAGCAGGTTGCCCGCATCCATACTGCCCTCGGTCTTGCCCGCACCCACGATGGTGTGCAGCTCGTCGATAAAGAGGATGATCTTGCCCTCGCTCTTCTTGACCTCATTGAGGACCGCTTTCAGCCGCTCCTCAAATTCGCCCCGGTACTTGGCACCGGCAATGAGGGCGCCCATGTCCAGGGAGAAGATGGTCTTGTCCTTCAGGCTGGCCGGGACATCACCTTTGACGATCCGCTGGGCCAGGCCTTCGGCGATGGCGGTTTTGCCCACGCCGGGCTCACCGATCAAGACGGGGTTATTTTTGGATTTCCGGCTCAGAATCCGGATGACGTTACGGATTTCATCGTCCCGGCCGATGACGGGGTCCAGCTTGTTCTGACGGGCCCGGTCCACCAGGTCGGTGCCGTATTTTTTCAGGGCGTCGTATGTCTCCTCCGGGTTGTCAGAGGTGACCCGCTGGTTGCCTCGGACGCTGGCCAGGGCCTGCATGACCTTTTCACGGGTCACATTATAGGTGCGGAAGAGCTCCTTCAGGTTGTTGTTGGGACGCTCCATCAGGCCCAGCAGCAGGTGCTCGACGGAGATATACTCGTCTTTCATGGCCTGAGCCTGCTCCTGAGCGGCGTTCAGGGCCCGGTCCACATCCTGGGCCACATAGACCTTGTCCGCCTCCCGGCCGCCGCCGGATACCTTGGGCAGTTTATTGACCAGAGCAGCAGAGGCCGCCTGGAAGCTGGGCACCGTCATCCCCATGGCGGTGAGCAGCTGGGGAATAAAGCCCTCCTGGTCACTCACCAGAGCCAAAAGCAGGTGCTCCTGCTCGATCTGCTGATTGCCGTATTGGGCCGCAAGATCCTGAGCCCCCTGAATGGCGGCCAGGGATTTTTGAGTAAATTGATTCATGTTCATATGGAACACTCCTTTCCTGGAACAATCTGCGGTATGGTCTCAGTATAGTCCCACCCAAGGGAAAATTCATGAACAATTTATTAATTTTTAGCACTCTCTTTCATCGAGTGCTAAAAATTAGGCTGCAAAAAGCCCCGGGCGCTAACCCGGGGCTTTTAACTGCGTCAATGGAGGCAAAGGAATTACTCCTCGTCCTCAGTTTCCTCGTCTTCATCCTCGGTGAGGTCCATGGCATAGCGGGAGCCACACTTGGGGCACTCCACCTCGCCCTCGGCCAGCGCCTCATCGTCCACGATCAGGGTCTCGCCGCAGGTGGGGCACTCCACTTCGAACCAATCGTCGTCGTAGTCCTCTTCGTCGTCATCCTCGTCCTCGTCAAAGACCACGTCTTCCACATCGGCCAGGTCATCGGAGAGCACATCGATCTCCTCGCCCAGATTCAGAGCGTTCTCTTCCAGGTCCTCCACGGACATGGCCAGCTCCTCCAGGATGCCGATCATCACGGAGATGAGCTTACCCTCCTTGGACTTCTCGGTGTCCAGGTTCAGGCCCTCAGCCAGGCCCTTCAGATAGGCGACTTTTTCGGAAATAGTCATCGTCGTTCTCCCTTTCTGCGCTCACCGGCGCGGTTCATGCGGTTAATGGTTGGCTGGGATCTGTTTGCAGGCTCAGGCTCTTACGTTATCACGCCTCGCCTGCTCACGACGCGCGGCTTCCCTCCGACTCGGGCTCAAAACAGATTTGCAAAGCAAATCTTCGGTTTTTCACCCTCGCTCCGGTCCATCCGCGCTGTTCGCAACGGCTCAGGCGCTTAGGCTATCACGCCTCGCCTCGCTCGCGGTCGGGTCGCTTTCACTGCGACTCCGGACACAAACAGCTGTGCCTTCGGCCAGCTTGGTTTGTATCCGTCACTCCGCTCCAAGCTCCCCTGCTCGCGGGCTCAGACGCTTAAGCCTTGCAGCGCTCCAGGTACTCGCCGGTACGGGTGTCGATCTTGATCTTGTCGCCGGGGTTGATGAACAGGGGGACCTTGATCTCAGCGCCGGTCTCCAGGGTGGCGGGCTTGGTCACGTTGGTGGC
>CAUFAM010000107.1 GCA_959022875.1 uncultured Oscillospiraceae bacterium
ATAGTCGTGAAATTGAATGTCAATCTGCCAGGAGCGGCTGTGGTCATCGGGATTTGGAAGCTCTTTGCTGCCCGCACCGCCCATGCCAACGGGTTTATCTGAATCCTCTTCGTTATAATAATCCAGAAAATTACAATGGAAAGTTTCCGGACCGGTGGAGCCGCTCTTCATTAGGCCATTTACCATGTCTTCGCCCCAGGCTTCCCGGTGGGATTCGGCGATGACCTTGTTGCTCATGAGATCCTCAGCGGCCTGGTCGTTGAGGGCCTCCACAGTGACCACGGCGTAGACCATCTGTCCGTCATAGAGGCAGCTGTCCACCCGCAGGCGGTAATCTTCATTTTCGGCGGTGTCCAGGACGGTCTGGACGTAGGGTTCCACCTGGCTGGTGTCTCCGTTGGGGAAGAAAAGTTCCAGTACCCCGGAGCGGTAGGCCACCGCCAGCACCGAACCGGCCATGAGGGCCAGCACGGCGGCAAAGAGCACAATGGACTTTACACTGCGTTTCATAGGCGTTTTCCTTGGCTCGGCCGGGGCAGGGGGAAGCGCAAGGTCCTGGCCCAGGGTGGCGTTGACCCGGGCGGAGATGTCGTCTGGGTTCAGCTCCGGGTACAGGGGCTGGAGTTCCAGGTCGTCCCACAGCTCATGAATGTGACTGGACATAGCTTCCTCCTTTCCCGCCCAGGGCAATTTTCAGCCGCTGCCGTCCCCGGGAAAGCCGGGTTTTGGCAGTGGACTCTTTAAGCCCCAGGGCGTCGGCCACCTGATGAAGCGGCTGCTCCTGAAAGTAATAGCGCAAAAACAGTGTGCGGTCGGGCTCCTCCATCTCCTCCACCAGCTGCCGCAGGCGGCGGTGGAGGGCCTGCTGCTCACACAGCTCCTCGGGGCCCGGGCGGCTGTCGGGGAGGTGGCTTGGGATCTCCTCTGTCTCCCGGCGGCTTCGCAGCTTGCTGTAGGCCAGGTTCCGGACAATTACCGCCAGAAAGGGCCGCAGGGAGCGGCCGGGCTCTACCTGGTCCCGGCTGCGCCACAGGGCTAAAAAGGCGTCGGAGACCACCTCTTCCAGATCCTCCCGGCTGGGGGAGGGACCCAGGGCCCGGGCGGCCACCGCGGTGAGGTAGTGGGTGTAGCCCTGGATGATCTCCTCCAGGGCCTGGCGCTCTCCGGTCTGGAGCCGCAAAATCAGGGCTTGCTCGTCCAAGGAGTTTCCTCCTTTCCATTTCATTTTTGGGAACCCCTGCGCAGGTTTGGTTCTGCTTTTAGGTACGAGAGAACACGGTTCCAGGTTTCAAAAATTTGAAAAACCCGCACCGTTTTTCGGCGCGGGCTTTTTTAATAGGTGTGAGTGCAGACATCCTGGATTTTCTTCTGAATGGCTTTTAAATCCAAAAAGGTGTCCGGCCGCTTGGAGGGGTCCCGGAGAATGGCGGCGGGGTGATACACGGCGGTCATCCATACGCCGGATTTTTCCGTCCACTGTCCGTGTTCCCGGGTGATTTTGAAGTCCTCACGGATGAGCCGGCAGGCGGCAATGCGTCCCAGGCACACGATGATTTTGGGCCGGATCAGGGCCACCTGGGCGCGGAGGTAATCGATGCAGGCGTCCTGCTCGGTGTTCAGCGGGTCCCGGTTCTGAGGCGGGCGGCACTTGACGATGTTGGCGATGTAGACGTTCTTCTTCCGGTCCAGATCGATAAGCTCCAGCATGTCATCCAGCAGCTTGCCGCCCCGGCCCACAAAGGGCTCCCCCTGCAGGTCCTCGTTTTCGCCCGGCCCCTCGCCGATCATCATGACCTCGGCATTCCGGGGACCCACCCCGAACACCACATGGGTCCGGGTGTCCGCCAGCGCGCACTTCTGGCAGCTCATACAGGCCTGCTCCAGGGCCTCCCAGGTCTTGCCCATTGCGTCCGCCTCCTCTTTCTTTTAGTAGAGCCAGTATAGCACGGCGAGGGATATGTGGAAAGTTTTTTTCGCCGGAAAAATTTTTCCACATAATTGTGCTAAATTTTTCTAAGTGGTTTGTGCCTTGAGGCACAATATATAGTGCGATGTGGAAAAATAAAATGGCATATATGGGGAAAATAATCCTCGGAAAAGATGGAAAAAACAAAATAGAACGTATGTTTTACACAAAAAAAGACGTTTTTTTGCATGAAAACAGGTCTTTTTCTACAAAATTATCATAAAAAAACTCTTGCATTTTATGTCAACAGCCTTTATACTAAAATCCATAGTGGAGCAAAGTGGAGTAAAATCCCTTGTTTGACCATTCAAGTGGAGGGAAGGTGAGGAGATGACCGGTACATACGAGCACAGCATCGACACCAAAGGCCGGCTCTTCATCCCTGCCAAGCTCCGGGAGGAGCTGGGTGTCACCTTCTATCTGGCCATGGGCGTGGATGCCTGCCTTGCCATCTACCCTCAGGCCACCTGGGACCGCTTTACGGAAAAATTTGCTTCCTTGCCCATGAGCCAGTCCAAGGCCATGCGCCCCCTGTTTGCCAATGCTGCCAAGTGCGAGCTGGACAGCCAGGGGCGTATCGTCATCCCCCAGAAGCTGCGCAAGTATGCGGGGCTGGAGAAGGACGTGGTCATCATCGGGGTCAACGACCGGGCAGAGATCTGGTCGGCCGATGCCTGGAATGCCCAGGAAGAGGAGGAGATGACCCCGGAGAAGATGGCCGCCTGTATGGCAGAGCTGGGATTCTAAAGCATTGACCAAAAGACTTGCATTACATTACGCCTGAGGTGAAGACTCTGCGGGAGTTCGGGAAGGAGGGGCGACGTATGAGTGAATTTACCCACCGCCCCGTCCTGCTGGACGAGTGCATAGAGGGGCTGAATATCCGTCCGGATGGGATTTATCTGGACGGCACGCTGGGCCGGGCGGGCCACAGCCGGGAGATTGCAAAGCGGCTGACCGCCGGGCGGCTCATCTGCGTGGACCGGGACGATGCGGCCCTGGAGGCTGCCCGGGAGCGCTTGGCCCCCTGGATGGACAAGGTCACCCTGGTTCACAGCAACTTCGACCGGGTGGACGAGATATTGGACGAGCTGGGAATCCCCGGCGCGGATGGCATGCTCTTTGACCTGGGGGTGTCTTCTCCCCAGTTGGACGATGGAGCCCGGGGCTTTTCCTACATGGCGGACGCTCCCCTGGACATGCGTATGGATCGGGAGGAGGGGCTCACCGCCGCGGATGTGGTGAACACCTGGAGCCAGGAGGAGCTGCGGCGCATTCTCTTTCAGTACGGCGAGGAGCGCTACGCGCCCCAGATTGCCGCTGCCATTGTCCGGCGCAGGGAGGACAAGCCCATTGAGACCACCCTGGAGCTGGTGGACGTGATCAAAAGCGCCATGCCCGCCCGTGCGCTGAAGGAAAAACAGCACCCGGCCAAGCGCAGCTTCCAGGCCATCCGCATTGCCGTCAACGACGAGCTGGGGTCGGTGGAGCGGATGATGGAACGGGCGGTGCCCCGGCTCAACAAGGGTGGGCGGCTGGCCGTCATCACCTTCCACTCCCTGGAGGACCGGATTGTGAAGACGGGGCTTGCGGGTTTTGCCAAGGGCTGTACCTGCCCGCCGGATTTCCCCGTCTGTGTGTGCGGGAAGACCCCGGACGTGAAGCTGGTGAACAAAAAGCCCATTCTTCCCTCTCAGCAGGAACTGGAGGAGAATCCGCGCTCCCGCAGCGCCAAGCTCCGGGTGGCGGAGAAATTAAAGGAAATTGGATTTGGAATAAACGGATGAAAAGGAGATGAGTGCCATGGCTGCCTATCGCCGCCGAAGCACAACCACGTATAACACCTACGGCAGCGTGGCCTACGCCCCCGCCTATGACGGTTCTGCCGTACGGGTACCCCGGCGGCAGGAGGAAGTTTACCAGCCTGCCCCCCGGCCCCGGCAGCGCCCTCTGGTGCGCAAACGCGCCCTGGTTCGGGCTCAGGCTGAGGTACGCCAGGCCGGCCAGGTTGCCCCCTTTGCGGTGGTGGGCTTTTTGGCGGTGGCGGTATTTGCCGTCATGCTCATTATGAGCTATGCCCAGCTGGCGGTGGCCAACGACCAGATGGTCTCCCTGCGCAGCCAGCTCAGCGACCTGCAAACTGAAAATGCTACCCTCACCGCCCAGTATGAGAAGGTTTTTGACATGGACAAGCTCCAGGCCGCCGTGGGCAGCGAGATGGTTCGTCCCAGCAGCGACCAGGTGGTGTACATCGACCTGTCCGAGCCCGACTCCGTCACCGTGTATGGAGAGGAGCGTTCCGACGGGATCCTGGGGGCCCTGAAGGGGGTCGGCCAGGTGCTGGGCAGTATTGTGGAATATTTCCGCTGAGGCGACCGTATAGATAAGCAGAAACGGTCCCAGCGGCCAGACGAAAGAGAGAAACAAGGGGCGAAAAAGTTCCTCTCTTGCTCCTTTTCAATTGGAAGTCGGAGGAGCAAGAGAGGAGCTTTTTGCCATGTTCCCAAGGGGGGAATCCGTGCTATGAAAGATCGAAACGACCGCCAGGAGCGCCGCCGCGCCGCTCCCACTCAA
Organism: uncultured Oscillospiraceae bacterium; assembly: GCA_959022875.1. Classification (GTDB taxonomy): domain Bacteria; phylum Bacillota; class Clostridia; order Oscillospirales; family Oscillospiraceae; genus Lawsonibacter. The sequence goes on from CAUFAM010000107.1 coordinate 4,541, forward strand.
ACCCGCGGCACCCATTCCAAGCGCAGCATCTTCCGCCGCACCGTATTGATGATGATTCTGTGCGGAGTGGTGATGTTTATCCCGCTGGGGTGGAAGCTGTGGGACATTGCCATTGTCCACCACGACGAATATCAGCTGCGTGCCAGCAACCAGCAGACCCTGGATATGACGGTTTCCGCCTCCCGGGGGAATATTTATGACCGAAACGGAAATGTCATGGCCATGTCGGCCACTGTGTATAACCTGATTCTCTCGCCCAATGACCTGGTCAAGAGCGTCCCTACCGAGGACGAGGAGGGCAACGAGCTCAGTGACTCCCTCTATGACGCGGCTGTTTCCGCCAAGCAGGAGCAGGTGAAGCGGGATCTGATGGCCCTCATTCCCACCCTGGACGAGGAAAAGCTGGATACACAAATCCACGCCACCAAGTACTCCTACCGGGAGGTCAAGACCAACATCGAGGAGGAGGACGCCGAGGCCATCCGGGAATACATTTCCGAAAACAAGACCTCCGCCTATCTCTACCTCATCCCCGGTACCAAGCGCTACTATCCCTACTCCAGCCTGGCGGCCCAGGCTCTGGGCTTTGTCAATGCGGACGGAGGCGCCTACGGCATTGAGGCCAAGTATAACGACCTGCTGGAGGGCACTGCCGGACGGGTGGTGACCACCAAGACGGGCAACGGCGTGGAGATGTTCAACACCTACTCGGAGTATATCGACGCCCAGAACGGCTATGATGTAACCCTGACCATTGACGCCACCATCCAGTCCTATCTGGAAAAAACCCTGGAGGAGGGG
>CAUFAM010000108.1 GCA_959022875.1 uncultured Oscillospiraceae bacterium
TCGTTGTAGCTGTACTCCATGTCCTTGCGCTCCACGAAAGCCTGCTCAAACTTGGCAGTGGGGTTGAAAGAGGTCTCGGTCACACCGCCGGTGATGATGTTCTTCATCTTGGTACGCACAAAGGCAGCGCCCTTACCGGGCTTCACGTGCTGGAACTCAACCACCTGCATGACCTTACCGTCCATCTCGAAGGTCACGCCGTTGCGGAAATCACTGGCAGAAATCATTGGCATAGGAATCATCCTCCATAGTATTATAACTTATACTGACTCATTTTACCCTATTTTTCCCCCTTTGACAAGGGGGTCAAGGGAGAATTGCAGCCTTTCCACATAATTTTTTCCCGTTTCTATCCCTTACATGCCCCGCCGGTCTGCCCGCCGCTGTCATCCTTCCACATTTTTTAACCCCTGCGGCGCAGGAATTCCTCCATCCTTACCCCCTGGGCCTGAAGTGCCGCCAGATAGAGCAGAAGCGCAAACCCCAGGGTCACCATTCCCGCCCAGATGGGGGCCATTCCTCCATCCTTCAGTACCTGGAACAGCAAATTCCCCGCCAGAGCCGAGAGCAAACTGGCCAGCGCCGGGGCTGTCATCCACCGGAACAGCTCCAGCCGCACCCCCGTACGCCGGTGGATCCAATAGAAACACAGCACCAGTTCCAGAGCAGTGGACACCACAGCCCCCGCTACATAGCCTCCCATTCCCACCCCGGGCAGAGGCACCAGGGCCAGGGTAAACAGCAACTGCACCACGCCCCCCAGCAGGGAGATGGATGCCACCGCCTTTTGTCCGCCCACTCCGTTGAGGGCAGAGGCCAGCACGGAGCAAAAGCAGCTCATGGCCATAACCAGCGCCAGAGGAATCAGGTACTCTCCCACGCCCTCCTGGTGAAACATGACCCTTCCCAGATCCGGCCCCACCACCACCATCAGGGACATGGCCGGCAGGGTCAGCAGCGACACGGACGTCATGGCCCGGCCCACCAGCCTTCGCACCTCCCCCTCCCGTCCCAGGGCGGCAGCCCGGGCCAGCCGGGGCACCAGCACCAGATTGAGCGCCCCCAGAAAGACGATGGGCAGCGACAGCATGGGCATGGTCATTCCGCACAGCACTCCAAATTGGGAAATGGCCTGGGAACGTTCCACACCGCCCTCCACCAGCTTCTGGGGAATGAGGGTTGCATTAGCTGCCCCCAGCAGATTGCCCAGCAGCGCGTTCAATCCCACCGGCAGGGCGATGGCGCACACCCTCCTTCGCCGGATGTTCCCCCGTTCCCCCGCCCCCTGCCGACGAAGGTGTGCCATACGACGCCGGTAAAGCACCACCAGGGTGCAGGAGGAAAAAATCTCGCAGATCACCATGCCGCATACGATAAGCCCCACCACCCGCTCGGGATACTGGGGCAGAAACAGCCACAAAAGTCCCAGCACCGCCAGGGTACGGACAAACTGCTCCAGCAGCTCCACCACCGCCGGAGCCCGCACCAATCCGGAGCCATAGAAAACATGTTTATGAAAATTTTCCACCCCCGTCAGGGCTACGCAGGGCACCAGCAGCATAAGGCCCAGCTGGGTTCTGGCATCCCCCAGAAGGTAGACCGAAATGGCATCGGAACCTATCACCACACCGGCTCCCAGAGGAATCAGGGCAATAAAAAATATGTGCAGACAGGTCCTCACCGTCTGTCCCACCGCTTTTCCGTTGCCCAGGGCCAGATATTGGGAGGTGAGATTGGAAATGGCCGCCGTCAATCCCACGGCGGTAAGAGACAGCAGCACAGAATACACCGGCATGATCAATTGATACAGGCCCATAACCTCCGCCCCCGCCATGCGGGAAAGCAAAACCCGGTACCCAAACCCCAGCAGCTGGGACACACTGCTCAACGCGGTCAGAAACAGCGCACCGCGCCCGGCAGACAGCATTTTCTCTTCCAAGGACGATCCCCCCCTCCCAACACTCTATTCATTGGGCGGCCGGTTTATCCGTTACCCCTTGCCCCTGGGAAAAAGTTAGGCTATAATAGGGGCACGCAACATTATATTTAAAGGAGGATTATTCCCATGGCTTTTGTTGAACTGGAAAAGAAAGGCGCCGTGGGCGTCATTACTATGAACCGGCCCGAGGCCCTCAATGCCCTCAACGACCAGGTACTCCGGGATCTGGATGGGGTTCTGGAGCAGGTGGAGCAGGACGAGGAAATTCTGGTGGTCGTGCTCACCGGTGCGGGCCGCTCCTTTGTGGCTGGGGCTGACATCGGCCAGATGTCCAACTTTACCGCTGTGGAGGCCAAGGCCTTCGGCGTCTACGGCAACCAGGTGTTCCTGAAGCTGGAGAATCTCACCAAGCCCACCATTGCCGCCGTCAACGGCTTTGCCCTGGGCGGTGGATGTGAGCTATGCATGGCCTGTGACATTCGGGTCGCCAGTGAAAAGGCCAAATTCGGCCAGCCTGAAGTGGGCCTTGGCATCACCCCCGGCTTCGGCGGCACCCAGCGTCTGGCCCGCATCGTCGGTATCTCCAACGCCATGGAGCTGATTCTGACGGCCAAGACCATCCGGGCAGAAGAGGCCAAGGAGCTGGGTCTTGTGAGCCACGTGTACCCCGCCGAGGAGCTGATGGACAAGGCCCTGGAGCTGGCAAACGCCATCGCCGCCAACGCCCAGATCGCCGTGCGTCAGTCCAAGGCCGCCATCCGCCGGGGGCTGCAGACGGACATGGCCACCGGCGCAGCCTTTGAGTCGGAAGCCTTCGGCCTGTGCTTCGCCACAGAGGATCAGAAGGACGCCATGCGTGCTTTTGTCAACAAGGAGAAGATCACCGCTTTTAAAAATCGCTGAATTCTTCCCAAGGCCGCCGGCAGAACCTGCCGGCGGCTTACTTTGCTACAACCATAAAAGAGGTGATCCCTTACGAACCTGTCCGTCCTGTTTTCCAATCTTGTGGGGCTTTTTCTTCTCATTGGCGTGGGCTTTCTGGCCGTACGTCTGGGGTTGGTGCCCGCTGAATCCTCCAAACCCATGAGCGCTCTGCTCATGAAAATTACACTCCCCGCCACCGTCTTTGCTTCCATGATCCGCCCCTTTGACCCGGATTTTCTCAGCTCCGGCGTGGCGGCCCTGATCATCAGTTCCCTGCTTTTCCCCCTCTATGCCGCCCTCTCTCTCCCGCTGTCCCGGCTGCTGCGGGTTCCGGACGGACGCAGAGGGATGTGGTGCTGCTGCACCACCTTCTGCAACAATGGTTTTATGGGATTTCCCGTGGTCTATGCCATTTTTGGTGACGACGGGCTCATTCTGGCCGTGCTCATGGGCATTCCCTTCAATCTGCTGGTCTACACTCTGGGCGCCAAAATGGTGTGTATGGATATTCCGAAAGGTGCTGCCCATGCTCCCCTCTCCCTGCGCTCTGCCCTTCTCTCTCCCATTAACGCCGCCATTGTACTCAGCCTCATCTTCTATTTTGGACAGATCCCGGTACCATCTCCCATTCTGACCCCCATTCAGCACCTGTCCAATGTGACAACGCCCCTATCCATGTTTGTCACTGGCATGAATCTGGCCCAGGGCAAAGTATCCGACACTATACGGGACAAAGATGCCATCTCCGCCTGTGCAGTGCGCCTGCTCCTCTTTCCCGTCATCGCCTGGGCCATCACGCTTCCCTTCCCCAGCCTCAGCCCGCTGGTAGTCGGGGTCACCCTGATCACCATGGCCATGCCTGCCCCAGCCGCATCCACCATTATGGGGGAACAATACGGCGGGTGCACGCAAGTGGGAGCCCGGATCGTTTTTCTCTCCAGTCTGCTGTGTATCCTTACCATTCCCCTTGTTTCCCTGCTGCTATAAAAAAAACAGGTGCTGCCATTTGGCAGCACCTGTTTCTTAATTTTGGGGAAAAAGCTTACTTCAGCTCGACCTTGGCGCCGGCCTCTTCCAGCTTCTTCTTCATCTCCTCGGCCTCGTCCTTGGAGACAGCCTCCTTCAGGGTCTTGGGAGCGCCCTCGACCACGCCCTTGGCCTCAGCCAGGCCCAGGCCGGTGATCTCACGGACAGCCTTGATGACCTTGATCTTGGCAGCAGCGTCGAAGCTGGCCAGAACCACGTCAAACTCGGTCTTCTCCTCAGCAGCGGGAGCAGCAGCGCCGCCAGCGGCGGGAGCGGCCATAGCAGCGGCGGACACGCCGAACTCCTCCTCCAGAGCCTTAACCAGCTCGGACAGCTCCAGAACGGTCAGAGCCTTAACTTCCTCAATCAGAGCAGTAATCTTCTCACTAGCCATGATAATTTACCTCCTAATAGTAAAATTTCAATTTAAAATGTGTCTCCCCTCTAGGGAGCAGAGTTTGCCGATTACTCGGCAGCGGGAGCCTCCTCGGCAGGAGCGGCCTCCTCGGCGGGGGCAGCCTCGCCGCCCTTCTCGGCGATGGCCTTCAGCACGATAGCCAGGCTGGTAATGGGAGCCAGCATCATGCCCAGAGCCTGAGCCTGCAGGACGTCCTTGGAAGGCAGCTCAGCCAGAGCCATGATCTCCTCCAGGGAGAGGATCTTGCCGTCCATAAAGCCGCCCTTGATGGTGAAGCGGCCTTCACCCAGCTGCTTGGCATACTTGTTGACCACACGCATGGGAGCGATGGGGTCGCCGCTGCTGGTAGCCAGAGAAGTGGTGCCGTTGAGCACCTCATCCAGACCCTCCAGACCAACGTTGTTCAGAGCAAAGCGGGCCAGGGTGTTCTTGACCACGCCGTACTGCACCTCGTTCTGGCGCAGCTCCACACGCAGAGCGGTGTCCTCGGCGACGGTGATACCCTTGTAATCCACCAGCACACCGCTGGAAGCGCCCTTCAGCTGCTCAGTCAGAGCGGCGACGATGGCCTGCTTCTCAGAAAGAACCTTTGCGTTAGGCATTTTGGATTCACCTCCAGAAAATGATCCGCGCAACAAAAAACCTCCGGTCGTCAAGACAGGAGGACAGTACAATCAAAAGTATTCCCTTTGAAAGCACTCTCGGCAGGAATTACGCCCGGCGGGCCCCTGCTGTCTTTGAACGCAAGCAGTATTATATAGAGTATCGTCCCTCTTGTCAAGCATTTTTTTGCTTTTTTCTAGCTTTTTTTGCGTGTCCTGGGAAAAGCGGAACAAATCTCCTGTTTTTCCGGCGCTTTGCCTGTTGACAAGGGGGAGGCCGGGTGATATAGTACCTCTTGAAATAAGCTTTGACGGAGAAGAGGCCGCGGGAACGCGCGCAGAGAGGGGCGCCACGCGCTGAAAGCGCCCTGTGCGGAATGCGGCCGGTACCACTCCTGAGCCGCCCGGGATGACCGGGCCGGGTCCTCCC
>CAUFAM010000109.1 GCA_959022875.1 uncultured Oscillospiraceae bacterium
TCGAGGGCGGCATCAAGCTGGCTGAGGAGCTGGCTGAGGTCCTGGGCGGCGTTGTAGGCGCCTCCCGTGCCGTTGTGGACTCCGGCTGGATGTCCGCCGACCACCAGGTCGGTCAGACCGGCAAGACCGTGCACCCCAAGATCTATGTGGCTCTGGGTATCTCCGGCGCCATCCAGCACAAGGCTGGTATGCAGGATTCCGAGTGCATCATTGCCGTGAACAAGAATGAGAACGCCCCCATCTTTGAGATCGCCGACTACGGCATCTGCGGCGACCTGTTCAAGGTTGCCCCCATGCTCATCGAGGCTATCAAGGCTGCCAAGGCTGCCAAGTAAGAAGGGCTTTTCAAGCATAGTAAGCGCCCGTCCCAGTTGGGACGGGCGCTTTTTTTGTTTGTCCGCATACTCTTTTCTTTTTTCACCCCTGCCGCTTCCCGGCATAGGATAAAGCAGAAACCCGCCGCCCTGCCGGGCGGTTTCGGAGGTGTACATTTTCCTTGAAACACGAACTCAACATCTGGGTGGTGGGCGGTGACCAGCGCCAAGCCAGGCTGGCCCAGCTGCTCAGTCAGGACGGCCACACCGTCTATACCTATGCCCTGGACCAGGTTCAGGACCTGTCCGGCCCCATTCCCCAGTCCAATTCTCTTTCCATCCCTCTGGCCGATTGTGTGATCCTCCCCCTCCCCGTATCCCAGGGGGAAGGACTTCTCAATGCTCCCCTCTCCGCCGCCGACCATCCCCTGGAAGACATATTCTCCCGGCTGTCCCCAAATCAGTTTCTCTGCGGCGGCCGGGTGGACCCTCAGGTCCAGGCTTTGGCCCAGGCCCGGGGACTCACCCTCCGGGACTACTTTGCCCGGGAGGAGCTGGCCGTAGCCAACGCGGTGCCCACCGCGGAGGGAGCCCTCCAGGTGGCCATGGAACATCTCCCCATTACCATCCACGGCTCCAGGGTTCTGGTCATCGGCTTTGGCCGGGTGGGCCGCCTGACCGCCCAGCGTTTCCAGGCTCTGGGCGCCCGGGTATCCGTAGCCGCTCGAAAATATGACCAGCTTGCCTGGGCCCAGGCCATGGGAATGGGAAGCGAACACCTCGCCCAGCTGAAGGACGGCCTGTGCGGCTGTGACCTGGTCATCAACACCGTCCCTGCCTTAGTGCTGGGCCGAGAGGAACTGGAAGAAACCAAAGAAGACTGCCTCATTCTGGATCTGGCCTCCAAGCCCGGGGGTGTGGATCTGGGGGCTGCCGGAGAACTGGGGCGCACCGTCATCTGGTGTCTGTCCCTGCCCGGCAAGGTGGCCCCTGTCACGGCCGGAGCCGCCATTAAAACCACCATCTACAACATGCTCCACGAGCTGGAGTACTAACAGAAAGGAAGCGTAACATTGGAAGACAAAACCATCGGATTCGCCCTGTGCGGATCCTTTTGCACCCATGCCCGGGCCATGGAAGCCCTGGAGCAGGTAAAGGCCCGGTTTGCCCGGGTGGTCCCCATCGTATCCCAGTGTGTGGCCGACACAGACACCCGCTTCGGCGCTGCCCACGACCTCATGCGGGAGATGGAGCGTATCTGTGACCACCGGGTCATTTCCACCGTCAAGGCCGCCGAGCCCATCGGCCCTCAGAAGCTGCTGGACCTGCTCATCATCTGCCCCTGCACCGGCAACACCCTGGGCAAGCTGGCCGCCGGCATCACCGACACCAGCGTCACCATGGCCGCCAAGGCTCACCTGCGCAACCAGCGTCCCCTGCTCATTGCCCCTTCCACCAACGACGGTCTGACCGGCTCCGCCCCCTCCATTGCTACCCTTCTGGGCCGCAAGTACATCTACTTTGTCCCCTTTGGCCAAGATGACCCGGAAAAAAAGCCCGCCTCCCTGGTGGCCGACTTCTCCCAGGTGGCCGACGCCGCCCGGGCCGCCCTCAAAGGCGAGCAGCTTCAACCCCTGCTGTTACGGCAGTAACGGACACTTCTCCCGGCAAACAGGTGGATTTTTTTCTGGAAAAATGCTATAATTTCCCCATGAAAACCATCTACGGTCACAGAAAAGAGGGGAACGGGCCATGCAATACAACATCAGCCTCAAGCACCTGGAATGTTTTATCAAGGTGGCCCAGCTGGGCTCCATCAACAAGGCCGCCCAGGCCCTGTTTATCTCTCAGCCCCACCTGGGAAAGATGATCCACGACCTGGAAAACGAGTTTGGCTACCTGCTCTTTAACCGCAGCAACCAGGGTGTCACCCTCACCCCCGAGGGGGAGGAGTTTCTTACCCACGCCGTGCGGGTGATGGAGGAGATGAGCTGTCTTCGCCGTGGCTCCTCTCCCCAGCCCGATCAGTCCCAGCACCTCTCCGTATCCATGACCCAGTTCTCCCACGTGATGGAGAGCTTTATCGAAGTCGTTCTCAAATACCGGGACCGCCCCGCCTTTTCCCACCGCCTCTTCGAAGGCAGCCCCGAGCAAGTCATCGACGACGTGTTTTCCGGCCGGGCCACCGTGGGCATTTTCCACTTTGACAGCAAGCGCCGCCGGGAGCTGGAAAAGCTGCTGGGTGCCAAGGGAATGGCCTACCGTAGCCTGGCCTATGTTGAACCCCACATTGTCCTGTCCAAACACCACCCTCTGGTACTCCAACATAAGCCCATTACCCTCGCTGCCCTGGCCCCTTACGGCATGATCCGCTATCTGGGCCAGTACGATGACCTGACCCACAGCCTCTTTGAAACCCAGCTGCCCGGCCTTCAGGAGGAGCACAGCAGCAAGGTCATCTACCTGTCCAACCGGGAGTCTCTCATGCGCCTGATCTCCGTGAGCGACTTCTACACCATCGGCATCCACGACTTTGAGATGCAGGGGGCAGGTTATCAAGCCATGTCGGTTCCCATCAGCGGCAGTGACTTTATGTTTGAATTTGGCTATGTGACCATGGAGGGGGAGGCCCTGTCGGAGATCACACGGGAATTTCTGGACAATGTCAAAGCTCGTCTGAATTAACCAAACGGATAGCGTTTTTCGCTATCCGTTTTTTTAATAACCGTCAAAACTCTTTCGTATTATACAACTGCGCCATTTTCTGCTATGCTCTGGATAAGGATAACTTCTGCACAAAGGAGGACTTGTTCCATGATCCATACCATCCTCTCCCAGGCCGTGGAGGCCGCCCGGCCTGCAACCGAATTGGGCCAGACCGCCACCTACATCCCTGAGCTGGGCAAGATGGACAAGCACCAGCTGGGAGCCTGCATCTTTACCAAAGGCGGAGGGCGCTACTGCGCCGGAGACACCAGCGTGCGCTTCAGCATCCAAAGTATCTCCAAGGTGATCAGCCTGGCTGTGGCACTGGAACTGTGCGGCTTTGACACGGTCTTTGAACGGGTGGGCATGGAGCCCTCCGGGGAAGCCTTCAACGCCATGGGAAAGCTGGAGGCAGTGGGCAGCACCCCCAGCAACCCCATGATCAACGCCGGCGCCATCGCCGTGGACAGCTACCTGGAATCCAAAATTTCCTTTGAAGACATGCTTGCCTTCACCCGAAAGCTGTGCATGGACCCCGAAATTTTTCTGGACGAGAAGGTATACCACTCGGAGATGTCCCATATCTCCCGGAACCGGGCCATCGCCTATCTGCTGGAAAACACCGGTGTCATCCGCAGTGATGTGGAGCGCACCCTGGACTTCTACGTGCGCATGTGCTCCCTGAGCGTCACAGCGGAGAGCCTGGCAGGACTTGGGCTGGTGCTGGCCGGGGACGGCGTATGCCCCGCCGCGGGAGAGCGCCTGCTCTCCCCGGAGACCGTCCGGGTGGTCAAGACCATTATGCTCACCTGCGGAATGTACGACGGTTCGGGCACCTTTGCCGTTCAAGTGGGCATCCCGTCCAAGAGCGGTGTGGGCGGCGGAATTCTGTCGGTAGTGGACGGTCACATGGGCATTGGTCTCTTTGGTCCCGCCCTGGACGGAAAGGGGAACAGTGTCGCCGGAATCCAGGTACTGCGCACCCTGTCCCGAGAGCTTCATCTGCACATGTTTGACCCGGCGAAATTCCACTAAGAGGAAAAAAAGCCTGTGCCAAATCGGCACAGGCTTTTTTTCGGATTGGCCTCAGCCCTTCCGGGCAAGCACCATTATTTACAAAAGTCCTTGGCAACCTCCACAATATGCTCCGCGCACAGGCCGAACTGCTTGAGCAGGGCGGCGGCGGGGCCGGAGTGGCCGAACTCGTCGTTAACGCCGATGCGGCGCACGGGGGTGGGGCACTTTTCGCTGAGAACGCCGCACACAGCCTCACCCAGGCCGCCCAGAATGGAGTGCTCCTCACAGGTGATGATCTTGCCGCACTCCTGGGCTGCCTTCAGCACCAGCTCCTCGTCCAGGGGCTTCACGGTGGCCATGTTGATGACCCGGGCGGAGATCCCCGCCTCCTTCAGGGCCTTGCCGGCCTCCACTGCCTCGGCCACCAGCAGGCCGTTGGCGATAATGGCCACGTCGGTGCCCTCCTGGAGAACCTCGCCCTTGCCGATCTCAAACTTAAAGGTGGCCTCGTCGTGGAACACGGGAACGGCGGAGCGGCCAAAGCGCATATAGACCGGGCCCACATGCTCATAGGCAGCCTTCACCATAGCCTTGGCCTCCACATCGTCGGCGGGGGACATGACCACCATGCCGGGGATGGAGCGCATGAGGGCGTAGTCCTCACAGCACTGGTGGGAAGCGCCGTCCTCGCCCACGGAAATGCCGCCGTGGGTGGCGCCGATCTTCACGTTCAGGTGGGGATAGCCGATGGAGTTGCGCACCTGCTCGAAGGCGCGGCCGGCGGCAAACATGGCAAAGCTGGAGGCAAAGGGAACCAGCCCCATGGTGGAGGCTCCGGCGGCTACCGCCATCATGTTACCCTCGGCAATGCCGCAGTTGAAGTGGCGCTCGGGATAGGCCTTCTTAAAGGTGCCCGTCTTGGTGGCTCCGGCCAGGTCGGCGTCAAAGACGATCAGGTCATCGTGCTCAGCGGCCAGCTCCTTCAGAGCGTTGCCGTAGCTCTCGCGGGTCGCGATCTTTTTCACATCTGCCATCTTACATCGCCTCCAGTTCCGCCAGCTGAGCCTCGAGCTCCTTCATGGCAATCGCATATTCCTCATCGTTAGGGGCCTTGCCGTGCCAGCCCACCTGGTTTTCCATGTAGCTGACGCCCTTGCCCTTGGTAGTCTTCATCACGATGGCAAAGGGCACGCCCTTGGTTTCCCGGGCCTTAGCAAAGGCGGCCTCCATCTGGTCAAAGTCGTGGCCATCGATCTCCGCCACCTCAAAGCCGAAGGCACGCAGCTTCTCCGGGA
>CAUFAM010000110.1 GCA_959022875.1 uncultured Oscillospiraceae bacterium
TGCCTGCAGCCCGATGTGCTGCTGAAACTGCCCACTTTGGCTAATATCTTCTTGGAGAATGTGGCCACGGACCTGAGCGTGGGCAATATTCTGGCATTTGCCGAGCTGGCCATTGGAATGGACCCGGAAAGCGATGTGACCATTGTGTCCATGCCTTGGACCGGCGTTTGGTATAACGGAGCGTCCATGGTGGTTCCCATTGAGGATGAACTGCTGGAGATTCTCAACGATGGCATTAACCCCTATCTGAATGACATCCAGTCCAGTGATTTACAGCTGATGTACAAAAAGAGCGACGGAAGCTTTGGTGTGACCAATGGAACCCTGGCCGATCCCAGTATGGGCCGGGTACAGGTGAGCACACCTTCTGAGCCCGAGGAGCCTGAAGAGCCGGTGGTACCGGAGGAACCGGAAACTCCGGATGGGTCTGGGTCTTCCGGTGAGGGAACTACCACAGAGGATCCTGTGATTTCCGGGAATCCTGACGGATCGGGCGGAAGCAGCACAGGAGAGGGCGGCGGCCAGTCCGGCCAACAGGGGGAAACCTCCCAGGGTGGCAGCACCTCTGGAGAGACCGGAGGTACCTCAGGGGAGACCGGCGGCACCTCCGGAGAGACTGGCGGCGGTGAAAGCGCCCCTGTGGATCCTGTCATCCCCGGTGATTCTGTGATCCCCGGGGATGGACCGAGCAGTGGTGGTACGGTCTCCTCCAGCTCTACTCAGAGTGGGGGTGGCCTTCCTGCTGGCGGAGAGGCAGACCAGGGTGCAGGCAACGTGGCCTGAATGCTGCCCTGTTTGCAGATTCATTGACCGGAGCATAGCTTCGGAGCGCATAGTCCCAGTGAGGATAACCTGAAATGAAAGAAACGAAAGGAGCAGACCGGATGAATTCCTATGAGCTCGCGGCCCTGCTGGCCAAGGCACTGGATGCCAAGAAAGGACAGGACATTAAGGTCCTGAAAACGGAGGAGCTGACCACCCTGGCGGACTATTTTGTCCTGTGTACCGCGACTTCCAATACGCAGGTAAAGGCCATGTCGGATGCCTGTGAAGAGGCGGCGGAGAAGCAGGGGGAGCATGTCCACCACATTGAGGGACACCGGGACGGCACCTGGCTGCTGATGGATTTTTCCAGCGTGGTGGTCCATGTGTTTACCGATGAGGCCAGAAAGTTCTATGACCTGGAGCGGCTTTGGAGCGATGCCCAGGAAATGGACATGGCGGAGATCTTGAAGTAACAAAAAAGTACCCTGGCCTGAGCCAGGGTACTTTTTTATGCGCCTTGAATGATTTGCAGGGCCTTTTGGCGGTTGGCAATTACATTGACCGGTTGGCTGCCGCCAAACTCCCCGTCAATGGTCCAGGGGAGCGGCCGGTCACAGGTGAAGGTGAGGCTGCTAGCCTGGAACTGGATCAGTGCCCCGCCATCGGCGGGGGAGAGATTGATAAGTGCCTGCAGACCGTTTGCAAGATCGGCCAGGCTCAGGGGCTTTTTGACCAGGGTGACCTCAAACAGCCCGTCGTCCAGCACCACCTGATCGCTGTTGGGGGGCTTGATCCCGCCGATGGAGATGGAATTGCTCACCATGCCGAAGTAGAAGTCGTCCTCCAGCACATGGCCGTCGTATTCCACCTTGATGTGATAGGGGGAAATGGTGGGCAGGGAGGCGATGCCGCCGAAAATGTAGGCCAGATGGCCAAAGGTCTTTTTCAGATCCTGGGGGGTGTCGTAGGCCACATTGGTAAAGGCGCCGAAGGCAGCCACATAGACAAAGGGGCGGTCATTGAGCAGTCCCATATCAATGGGGGTGAGTTTCCCGGCCCCGGCGGCTGCCAGGGTAGCGCGCTTGGTGCCTTTGGGCAGGTGAAGGGTGGCGGCACAGTCATTGGTGGAGCCAAAGGGAATGTACCCCAGGGGAGGGGGAGCCTCCAGCCCCAAAAGACCGCCGGAGACCTCGCTGAGGGTGCCGTCGCCGCCGGCACACACCACACGCTCAAACTGCGGGCCCAGCTCCCGAGCTGCCCGGGCGGCGTCGCCTTTGCCCTGGGTGGGGTAGACGGTGGTGAGCCACCCGGCTTTGGTAAAGGTATCCAGAACCGTAGAGAGCTCGCCGGTGATTTTACCGGTTCCGGAAGTGGGATTGTAGATAAAGAGAAGACGTTTCAACATGTCAGGAATCCTCCAGAATATGCTCGGGGCGATGGAATGGCAAATATATTCCATTATGTCAAGCAGAGAATATTATAAGTAGCTTTTCAAAAAAATCAAGGAAAACGGGGCAAAATTATCAATATCTTAATAATTATTAAGGGATGCCGGGAGAGATGGGGAAAAGGGGGTTGAAACATGGAGAGAAAACGGGTAAAATGAGTGGAAATCTCTTGAATGGACGAGGTGTGATATTCATGGATCGAAAGACCCTTGCCGCCGCCTTTCCGGTGACGGTTCCGGTTTTGATGGGCTATCTGGCCATAGGAATGGCCTTTGGCCTGATGCTCCAGACGGCAGGATATGGTGTAGGCTGGGCGCTGCTGATGAGCCTGACCATCTATGCCGGATCCGGACAATATTTGGGCGTGTCCCTTTTGGCCACCGGGGCCCATTTGAGCCAGGTGGCTTTTTTGACGCTGATGATCAATTTCCGGCACCTGGTCTATGGACTGTCCATGCTGGAAAAATTCCGTGGAATGGGCCCGCGTAAGTTCTATATGATTTTTTCTCTGACCGATGAGACCTATGCCCTGCTCAGTGCCGCCAAGGCCCCGGAGGGCATTGATGAACACCGGTATTATTTTGCCATGGCCATGCTGGATCACAGCTATTGGATTGTCGGTTCCGTGCTGGGCTCCGTGCTGGGCTCTGCCCTGGGCTTTGACACCACCGGCGTGGATTTTGCCATGACGGCCCTGTTTTTGGTGATCGCAGTGGGCCAGTGGAAGAAGGCGGGCAGCCACCTGCCCGCCCTGCTGGGCGGTGCGGCCACCCTGGTGAGCCTGCTGATAGTGGGAGCGGACGATATGCTGCTGCCCGCTCTGGGAATGATTGTGATTCTCCTCACTGTCCTTCGGGGACGTCTGGGAGAGGAGAACCGTGCAGCTGTAGGAGAGGAGGAAGAGACATGCCGCTGAGCCCCATGGAAACCTTGGCCTCTATTTTTGTTATGTCAGTAGTTACCTTCTTTACCCGGGCCCTGCCTTTCCTGCTTTTTGACCGTGGGGACCGCCCCCCGAAAATTGTTTTGTACCTGGGCAAGGTACTCCCGCCCGCCATTATTGCCATGCTCATCGTCTACTGCCTGAAAGGGGTCACCTTTACCACTCTGGGGGGATGGCTGCCCACGCTGCTGGCCGGAGTAACGGCGGTACTGCTGCATCTGTGGAAGGGAAACGACCTGCTGTCCATTTTTGGAGCTACGGGCCTTTATATGGTGCTGGTACAGGTTGTATTTGCGTGAGGTGAAAGCATGGAAAAGCATGTGCTGATTACCGGGGCATCCAGGGGCATCGGGGCGGCTACCGCCCGGCGTTTTGCCCAGGGCGGCTGGAACGTGAGCATCCACTATCATAAAAGCCGGGCCCAGGCCCTGGACCTGGCGGAGGAGCTGGCCGGAATGGGCTGCAAGACCACGCTGGTTCAGGGGGACGTGTCCCAGCCGGAACAGGCCCGGGAGCTGGTGGAGCAGGCCCAACAGGCGCTGGGTGCGTTGGATGCGCTGGTATGCAATGCGGGGGTTGCCCTGCCCATCCAATTGCTCACCGACACCACGGACAGCCAGTGGCGGCAGGTGATGGGGACGGACCTGGATGGGGTATTCCATGTGCTGCGTGCAGCAATTCCCGGCATGGTCTCCCAAAAAGCGGGGAGCATTGTGACCGTTTCCTCCATGTGGGGAGTGACGGGCGGTTCCTGTGAAGCGCCCTATTCCGCAGCCAAAGCTGGAGTGGTGGGGTTGACTAAGGCCCTGGCCAAGGAGCTGGGGCCATCCCATATCCGGGTCAACTGTGTGGCACCCGGAGCCATTGAGACGGAAATGACAGCCTTTTTGTCTCCGGAGGACCGGGAGGCACTGGCCCAAGAGGCCCCGCTGGGCAGAATGGGCACGCCGGAAGACGTGGCCGACGCCATCTATTTTCTGGCCGGGGAGCAGGCAGGATTTATTACCGGCCAGGTGCTGTGTGTGGATGGCGGAATGGTCATTTAAGTCAGATATAAGGGAAAAATAAAAGAAATTTAATAAATATTCCGTTGTCAGTGGGGAAAAAAGTTGCTATACTACCCATATAAGCGATCATTTTGAACCAAATGCACCCGCATAACGCGGGGTGGAGGAAGGCAAATGGGCAGCTCAAGCGGAAATTACGGCGGTTATCGGGGCCGCAGAACTCTGACAGATATTTTAAGAATCATTGCCATCGTTCTGGCTGTGATGGTTGCGTTGGTGCTGGGTGGATTGCTGCTTGCCCAGGACTACCTGGTCTATACCGACGAGGGACTGCGCCTGGATCTCCCCTTTTTCCAGGAGGAGGGCAACGTGTCCGGGCAAAGAGCCCTGGATCCCGGCAGCATTACCGTAAAAGAAGAGTCGTAGCAGCCTGGGGCAGCGTTTGATATGATGAGGGAAAACAGTGCAGACTATGGTGGCTGACGCAGCCACAAAACGGGTATAATAAAATAGAACGTATAGGAGCGTCCGACTGCTGCGTGCAGTTTGACGCTCTTTGTCTTTCATTCCAAAAAATGTAAAATATAGAAAATTATGCGTTTTCCCAAAAGTGGGAAAAATAATTTAATGAAGACGCAACAATACTTCAAAAGCGACGGAATATGTAAGATGACAGAGAAAAACTGCACAAAAGATTGTGAAAGCTTAACAAAATAACACTTGCATTTTTTCACAAGATAAAATACAATGAACCATAAGCAAGCGCTTTATCGCTTTATTCAAAGGTGGTGAGACTATGGCGTTAGAGGCTATTCAGGAAGTGACCCAGGCAGAGGCTCAGGCGAAGGCCATGTGCGAAGGGGCGGCTGCCCAGTCCAAGCAGAAACTGGCCCAGGCCCAAAAGCAGGCCCGTCAGATTCTGGAGCAGGCCCGGGCCCAGGCTCAGGCTCAGACCCGGCAGATGATGGCCCAGGCAGAGGACCAGGCCGCTGAGGAGACCCGGCAGGCATTGGCCCAGGCGGAGCTGGACTGTCAGGCTATGAAGCAGCAGGCCCGTGGGCGGCTGGATCAGGCGGCCCGACTGATCGTAGAAAAGGTTGTGAATCGCTGATGGGTATTGTGAAAAT
>CAUFAM010000111.1 GCA_959022875.1 uncultured Oscillospiraceae bacterium
GCGGCTGCTGGCCGACGCCCGGCTGCTGGAGGGGGCGGGCTGCACGGTCATTGCCGTCCCCTGCAACACCTCCCACTTTTTCCTGGACGAGGTACAGGCCCACCTCTCCATCCCCATTCTCCACATGATCCGGGAGACCGCCCTCTCTCTGGCGGCCCAGGGCAAGCGCCGTCCGGGCATCCTGGCCACCGACGGCACCATCCGCACCGGCCTCTACCAGAAGGAGTTTGCCGCCCAGGGCATTGAGGCCGTGACTCCATCCCCCCAGGCCCAGAAGCTGGTCATGTCCCTCATCTACGACGATGTGAAGGCGGGACGGGACGGGGACCCGGCCAAATTTGCCGCCATCCACCGGGACCTGGAGGCCCAGGGCTGCGACTGCGGGGTGCTGGCCTGCACGGAGCTGTCCGTCTTCGCCGACAAGCACCACCTGCCCCCCTTCTACACCGACGCCATGGCCGTGCTGGCCGAGCGGGCCGTCCAGGCCTGCGGCAAGCCCCTGCGCCATATTTTCATCAAATAAAAGAGGTGCCCTATGGTACACACACTGAAGGAATATCTCGCCCTGCTGGAGCACGAACACCTGCTCTGCGCCCCCATTTCCCCGGAAATGGACCTGGAGGCCCCCATTGCCCTGGTCTCCTACGACTCCCGGGAGGTAGTACCCGGCACCCTGTTTATCTGCAAGGGCGCCCACTTTAAGCCCGAGTTTCTGGACATGGCCCGGGAGAAGGGGGCCATCGCCTATGTGAGCGAAACCGCCTATCCCCAGGCGGGGCTGCCGGGCATTTTGGTCCATGATATGCGCCGGACCATCGCCCCCCTGGCCGACCTCTTCTATGACCACCCCTCCGGGCATCTGAAGGTCATCGGCCTCACCGGCACCAAGGGCAAATCCTCCACCACCTATTACCTGAAGTATATCCTGGACGAATATATGCAGGAGAAGGGGGGCAAGGAGAGCGGCATCGTCTCCTCCATCGACACCTACGACGGGGTGGAGCGCTTTGAGTCCCACCTCACCACCCCCGAACCCCTGGAGCTCCAGCGCCACTTTGCCAACGCTGCCCAGACGGGGATGGAATACCTCACCATGGAGGTGTCCAGCCAGGCCCTGAAGTACCACCGCTCCCTGTGCACCGACTTTGCCGCCACCTGTTTCCTTAACATCGGCTACGACCACATTTCCCCCATTGAACACCCCGACTTTGAGGACTACTTCTCCTCCAAGCTGAAGATCTTTGCCCAGGGGGCCGTCAACTGCGTCAACCTGGACTGCGAGCACGCCGACCGTATCCTGGCCGCCGCCCAGGGGGCCGGAAAGCCCGTCTATACCTTCTCCCAGAAAAACGAACAGGCGGATGTCTACGCCTCCCAGGTGCGCAAGCGGGGCAACGACATCCTCTTCCGGGTGCGCACCCGCCGGTTTTTCCGGGAGTTCCGGCTGACCATGCCGGGGCTTTTCAACGTGGAAAACGCCCTGGCCGCCATCGCCGTGTGCGAGGGGCTTCAGATCCCCGAGCGGTGCATCTATGTGGGCCTGATGAAAGCCCGGGTGCCCGGGCGGATGGAGGTCTACTCCAACGCCGACGACACCGTCATCGCCATTGTGGACTACGCCCACAACCGCATGAGCTTTGAGACCCTCTTCCGCTCCGTCCAGGCGGAGTACCCCGGCCGCCGGGTCATTACCGTCTTCGGCTGCCCGGGCAAGAAGGCCCTGGACCGGCGGCGGGATCTGGGTGAAATTTCGGGCAAATACTCCGATCTGGTCATCCTCACCGAGGAGGACAGCGGGGAGGAGGACACCCTGGACATTTGTCGGGAGATTTCCCAGTATGTGGCGGCGGAAAACTGCGAATATTCCATCGAGCCCAACCGGGGCGAGGCCATCCGCCAGGCCATTCTGGGCTGCCGGGAGCCCTCCGTCCTGCTCATCACCGGCAAGGGGGCGGAGACCCGCCAGAAGCGGGGCACCCAGTATATCGACACCCCCTCGGACGTGGACTACGCCCACACCTTCCTCCAGGAGTACGACGTACAGCACGGCCTGGACGGCATGGAGAAGGTGCGAAACCTCCTGTCCATCCTGCCCATCCTCAAGCGCCACGAGGGGAAGACCGTGGTGGTGAAATACGGCGGCTCGGCCATTGGAGCCCAGTCCACCCAGGACACCACCCTCCAGGACGTGGCCGCCCTGCGGATGGTGGGCATGCGTGTAGTGCTGGTCCACGGGGGCGGCAAGCACATTACTGCCATGCTGGACAAGCTCCAGGTACCCACCCACTTTGTAAATGGCTACCGCTATACCGACGAGGCCACCCTGGAGACCGCGGAGCTGGCCCTGTCCGCCCAGGTGAACAAGGCCATTGTAGCCGACCTGGCCCGGCTGGAGGTGTCCGGCGTAGGAATCTCCGGAAAGGACGGCGGCCTTATCACCGCCGCGGTGAAGGACCCGGCCCTGGGACGGGTGGGGGAGATCACCAAGGTCAACACCAAGCTGCTCAACACCCTCCTGGACGCGGACTTTGTCCCCGTCGTCTCTCCCATCGCCCTGGGAGAGGACGGAGGCAGCCTTAACTGCAACGCCGACGACGCCGCCCGGGCGGTGGCCGAGGCCCTGGGGGCGGAGCACCTGGTGTTCCTCACCGACGTGGGGGGCATCCTCATCGACAGCCACAACAGCAAAACTGCCGTGGACCGCATGGACATTAAGCGGGCGGAAGAGCTCATCGACGCGGGCCTCATTGCCGGAGGCATGGCCCCCAAGGTTCGGGGCTGCGTCCACGCCATTCGCGCCGGGGTGGGGGAGGTCTCCATTCTGGACGGCAGGGGAGAGCACGCCCTGCTGCTGCACATGCTGGGCCAGCGCTCGGCGGGTACTACCATTACGGGATAACCCCCCATCCAAAACGTGGTTTATCCAATTTCCCAAGAATAAAAAACCGGATGGCGTTTGCCATCCGGTTTTTTGCTTTAATCCATGTGGAAGAGCCGATAGCCCTCACCGGGCACATCCATCTCCTCCAGGCAGGCCAGGGTGTGGGTGGCCTGAGGCGTCACGGCAATGGTGATGTTCTCATGGAGGATGGACTTGGACCCCTCCCGGTCAGAGGTAGTTCTTGGGCTGTCCGTCTCAAAGGTCCAGGTAAATTCCAGCTTGGGCGTCACGTTGTCCTGGTGGCCGTCGGGGAAGAGGGTGTGTACGCCGATGTTCCCCTCCTCAAAGTCCTGGCGCACCGCCTCCCACAGCTCCCGCTGGTCGGCAAGAGACTGATCCTCCAGGTAGAGGGCGTCGAAATACTCCTCCTGCTCCTGCCAGACGTCCTGTAAATAGGTCTGGGTGAGCTGGCCCTGCTCATAGTAGTCAAAGTTATACATCTGCTCGATGAGCTCCCGGTCCTCCAGTATAAGCTGGGCGCACCCGGTAAGGGTATCCGGGTCATGCACCTCGTCTTCATACACCGGGACGCTGTTATATTGGCGGCTGAGGGTAGAGCCGTTTTTCAGGGTGTAAATGATGGTGAAGTAGATGTAGTCGTCCCCGCCCACCTGCTGGGCCCGGTCCTTCTCCTCCACCGCGTTCTGATGAAGCTTGGTGACCATCTCAATGAGCCGGGGGTCGCTGGTGTTGTCAAAGCGCAGCCGCCCGTCGTCATAGGGATAGCCGATGTCCCCGTAGAAGTAGACCTTCTCCACACTGTCCACGCTGGGCACCCGGGTCTCCACTCCGAACAGGTCGAAGACGCACGCTGCGCACAGCAGGACCATCACCGCCACGGCGGCCACGCCGCCCTTCCAGGCCTTCCACACCCGGAAGGACTTTTTCAGCAGCATCTCGGCGATAAAATAGCCTACCGCCGTCCAGATAAGCACGCAGGCAATGAGCCCCGTGGGGGGATCGTTGCGCCAATTGAAGAAGTTGGCGGTGAACACGCCCAGGCAAAGGCCGGCACACAGGGCCACACCATACTTAAACACCGGCCGCACCAGCTTCACCGACACCACGTCGCCTGCGCTCTCCACATGGCGGCGGCGGTAGACGCTGAGGGCCGCCAGGGCAAACAGCACGCCCACCCCGGCATAGACCGCCACTATGGTGGGAGAACCCAAGTGCCAGCGGCTGGTGTTCACCAGCACATCCGTGGTCTCAATGGGAGCCATCTGCCACCGGCAGGCTTCGCTCAGGATATAGACCGGGGTGCAGCAGGTCACCCAGAAGTTGTCGTAGCCGGTGCTGTATCCGTAGAAGAACTGCCGCAGGAGCATGGTCACCAGGTAGTAGATCACAAAGACCAGCGCGTTGAGAATCAGGTAAAAGGCGGGCAGGGCCAGGATATGCCCGGTAAACATGGCACAGAAGCTGGCAAAGGAGAAGAACACCCCCAAAGTGGGAATGGTGGCCGCCCAGTCATAGGTGGGAATGAGGATCATCTCCGCGGCCAGGGTAATGACCCCCACCGCCGCCAGGGGCAGCAGCAGGAAGGACAGACCCGCCAAATACTGGGTGGTAAAGAGGCTCTCCCGCCGCAGGGGCAGGGCGTGCATCATGCAGGCGGAGCGGGTGGAGTAGAGGTACCCAAACACCGCCATGGCCGCCAGCACCCCGAAGACACAGGCCAGCCACACCCCCGGATTGAGCAGCTCGCCCAGCCGCTGGGCATCCTGATAGATGCTCTGCCGGGCCTCTCCCAAGCTTCCGTTCCAGCGCAGAATCTCAAAGTAGTTGTTGAGCATACGCAGGGGACCCAAAAACATCCAAATGAGGCCCCACAGCCCCCACAGGGGCCAGAACCGGGCCAGGGACTTGCGATAGAGGGTTCCGTTAAAGCACGATGTCCCGCACGCCATAGTCCTCACCTCCCATTTCATAAATAAAGATTTCCTCCAGACTCAGGGGCAGGGCCTCCATGAGAATGGGGTTAAACTGGGCCATCCGGGTACGGATCTCCCCGGGATTGCCCCGGACGATGAGGGTATAAACCCGGCCAACCTGCGTGGTATGCAGCAGGTTGAGATCCTCCGGCAGCCGGGGCAGCTGTCCGTCGGCAAAGGCGATCTGAAGCTTGACCACATTGTCCTGAAGGTCGGTGAGCGAGCGCTCCAACAGCACCTTTCCGTGGGACAGCACGCCCACATGGTCACACACATCCTCCAGCTCCCGCAGGTTGTGGGAAGACACCAGCACCGTAGTCCCCCGCTGGGACACGTCTCCCATCAGCAGCGACCACACCTGGCGGCGCATCACCGGGTCCAGGCCGTC
>CAUFAM010000112.1 GCA_959022875.1 uncultured Oscillospiraceae bacterium
CAAGTTTGCATTTCAATTTTCTTCGCCCCGAAGCCCAAAAGCGCGTTCTATTTTTCAGGCCCCGGCATATCTATGAATCAAACGAAAAGAGGTGACAGTTTCTATGCGCGCAGGCAGGCCAACAGTAAAGCCACGAATACATTTTGTCTCGCACTACCATCGCACACAGCACATGGAAGCCTTTTTCCCGGAGGAACGGAGACCACCGGAGCACCAGTCTACTTTTGGACACCATCTGCCTCAGGATCCCATTTTATATTACCAGGAACATCACCAGCCCATGCCCACGGACGAATTTCTAAGAATTGTTGAACACCTCGGCGATCCTATGCCCTTAGATGATTTTTTGGCAGCACAGGGATGGGAAGAACCCGCTCCAGAAGAAGCCGTTTTTGAAACCGCAGCCAGTCTTCAGGCTCCCAATATGACCGATTTCTCCCCACAACCGGTGACGAGTGGATGGGACACGCTGTACCCGGGTCACGCCGGTATCCGTATCCCCTGCTTAGGTGTTCTGACGGACAGTAACAGCGCCGGAGCTGCCAAAACGAAACTTTTGATAAAATATAATGAATTAGGTCTCGAACTGCGCTGCCATACCTGCGGAGAAGATTTAAGGGGTGGAAAATTTGTAGCTGGTTATTTTTGGGGAAAAAGTTGGGTCGGCGACCATCAGCCCCCCACCTCGGCCCATCGATGGCCGGCAAAAATGCAAGTGATCACTTCTTTTACACAATCCAGAAACATTCAAGTTATAGAGAGCCAGGACGGAATGTTTCAGACTCGTTGTCCCTTCCCCGATCAGCTGAAATCTTTGTTCGACGGTCAAACCCCACACCCTTACCCACGATATCCAGCGTTCGGCGTTCGGCCACAGCGTTACGTCTATCCCCAATGCGAAGCATGCAGCAGACTGCAAAGTCATAGTCTTTGATACATAGGAGGAACTATCATGAACCAGACCAGCGTAATCCAGAACAATGAATACTTCATTTCCGACCTTGGTCCGCTCCTCACAGACCCCAGTCACCCCCTTGCCGCAGAGCGCTTCGCCGTATGGAAAAACGCCGTGGATCAGCAGCAGCTCCAGCTGGTGGAAGTAGGAAGTCAACTGTCCCTTCTTCAGGAAAAGTATCACATTCCTGACGAGCGGGTAGGTATTTTGGGGGTATAATATGGCATTTGCATTAGAAGAACTGATTACTTCCGTGGGCACTTCTGTACAAGCTGCCTGTCACGCGGTAGATCTTCAAGCCGCCCAGCTCTTTTACAGCGGCTTCACCGCCCCGGAGGACGGAAATGAAACCCTCCGCCATCTAGTATCCTGGGATCTGCTTCTCCCCTCCACCTCCTCTCCCGGCGGCCCGGAAAAGATGGTCCGGGTTCCCGTGGCTGCTTTGATGAGTCACCGGCCGCTCCTGCTCCACTCCGTGGACATTCGCATTCCGCTCTCCCCCTGCGAACAGGACGGCGCCCCGGCCTATGACTTGGCTTCCGGCGAAGGAGCTGCCCAATGTGGAGAGCTGTCTCTCCATTTTGTCCAGGGGGACACTCCCGAGGGAATGGCCCGAACGGTTCAGGCTGCAACTCAAATTTTATAACATGGAGGTAGCAACGTATGAGCGAACTCAAAACGGAAAATGAACTGGTTTTGAATGATGACGCATCCAAAAACTATGCAGGGCTTCCCATCGGCCTGCTCATCTGCCAGCCTATCCTCGAGGTTGCCAAAGGACAGGCCGCCCTGTGCCAGGTTTATATCCAGACCATTTATCAGCTGGCTTTTGTGGACGGCGATCCCTCCAAGGGGACCAAGACCGTAACCTTCTCCTTCAAGCGGCTGATCATCGACCAAAAAACTGGGCAGGAGAGCACCAAAGATATGACGCTGGAAGCTCCCCTCATTTCCCTTGTCCCTTTGCCCGCATTCACCATGGACGAGGCTACCGTGGATTTCTCCATGGAAGTTCACGAGCAGACCGTGGACACCAGCACCAATACGGAAAGTCTGACCAACACGGACAGCTTCAACTTCTGGGGCTGTAGTGCCAGTATCACTGGAACCGTGGCGGCCACCACCTCCCGCACCCGTACCACAGACAACACCTCCAAGTACATCATCCATGCCAGAGCCGTACAGCAGGCCCCCTCGGAGGGCATGGCCAAGCTGACCAGCCTCTTTGCCGCCAGCATGGAGCCTATCACAAAACAATAATACTTTGGGGTTCACACACCGTTTCAAGAGTGAACGTTATACCACAGCGGAGAGTTACTAACCGGTAATTCCCCGCTGTTTCTTTCTGTACTTTCCAGGCTCAGCACCCCAAAGTTTTTCCCTGCCACGGTGTTGGCTGAGACGGGCATAGTTTTGGATCTGCTTGACTGAATTCTCAAAATGCGCAATTAGTATTCCTTGAAAGAAACCGTTGAACCCTGGACGAAACGTGATATAATGAAACACGTCCGACACCTCGGAACCGAGGTGAAACTTACGGTTCCCGATACAAGGAGGAAAGAACATGAGAAAAAAGTTACCAACAAGGGTTGGCAGTGTTTTATTGTCTTTCACTATGCTGCTGTCTCTTCTTCCTGCAACCGCATTTGCGGAAGAGACAGCGACTGCTGAGTCTGTCCTGTCCGGACTGACTGAATCTGACTCGGATCGCGCCGCACCTGCTGCACCCATATCCGATGAAGCTTCTTTGACACAGGCTGTCACATCCGCTCCCAGCAGCACAGAGACCACCATTACGTTAGCAGGAACTATTACGCTGACCAGCACGTTGGTCATTCCGGCCGATAAAAACATTGTGCTGGATCTGCACGGGTATACGCTCCGCGTGGACACCAATATTGATGTCATTGATAATAACGGCACGCTGACGGTAAAAAATGGCACCGTAGCGGGTATAGAGCCAACCAGCAACCAGGCCTCGAACAGCAACAGCATGGCCATTGACAATCTTACCGGTGCCACGTTGATTGTGGAAGAGGACGAAGGCTATCCCACAAAGCTCATTGGCCGTTCCGGCATCCAGGATAACGGCACTTCCGTCACGGTCTACGGCGGCACGGTTGAAAGCTATAACCGCAATGCTTTCTGGTCTGCCGCCGGCTGTTCGCTCATTGTGTATGACGGCACATTTACTTCCCCCTCCGGCAGCTCCGGTACGGGACGTGCAATCTCCGCAAATGGTGATGTCACGATTTACGGCGGCTCTTTCTATGCCGGCGGCACCAGCGGTGGAGGCGATTCCTATGTCAATGCCATCGGCATGTATGGCAGCGGCGCCCTGGTGATTGATCCCCAGGAAGGAAAAACCGTAACGGTCACTTCAAAAACCGATTACGCTGTGGCTACAAGCAGCAGCATTCCCGTAAAAATTTATGGCGGCGCCTTTTCCTGCCAGGGCGATCGGAACGATCTCATGCATTATACCCCCGGCAGCATTGAAATTTTCGGGGGATCCTTTGCCCACAAGCCCAATGACGAATATCTGAACAGCCGCGTTTACGCAGAGCAGGTGGGCGACCGATATGTCATAAAGGTCCTTTCCGATTCCACCAATATCTCGGTCAGCACCTACGAGGAACTTGCCGCAGCTATGAATGGTCCCTCCGCAGAGCCCCGGGATATTGTGATCACGTCGAATATTACCATTCCTTCCAGCAGCTATTTAACCCTTCAGAAGGGCTACTCCCTGACCGTATCCTCGGACGCGGTTCTGGCCGTTGACGGCGTCTTGAGTCTGAATGATACCCTGGTCAATCTCGGCACTCTGGACGTAAGTGCCCAGGGCTTTATTGAGTACCCCCTGTATGTGGATAATCAGGGCACGATCACCGATTACCCCACTGTTGTACGCGGCGTGTGCTCCATTTCCACCCCCATGCAGCTTCAGTGGCTTTCTCATATGGTAGAAAACGGCGACACTCCCTCTGCCATTGAATTGGCTCAGGACATCGTCATGCCCGATGTTTTATTCACTGCCATCGGCCAATCCGAAACAATTGCCTATGCCAATTCTTCTTTTGACGGCGCCGGACACCAAATCAGCGGCTTGCATGTGGACGCCGACACCAATGACCACGGCAGCCTCTTCGGAGTCACCCAGAATGTCAAGATCAGCGACCTGACCCTCAGCGATGGTCGTGTTACCAGTACCAGCGGCTACATCGGTGCTCTGGTGGGACTGATGGAGCACGGCTGCATTGTATCTGATGTTCATATCAAGAATTACACTGTAAGCAGCCCTGTCAGCTTTGGTGTCGGCGGGTTTGCCGGCCAGATCTGGACCAGAGATAGCACCGCCCGGTTTGAGTTTATCGGCTGCAGTTCGGAGAATGTTCAGGTCTCCGGACATTCCAATGTCGGCGGCGTATGGGGTACCAGCACCGGCTGTACCGGGGCCATCGGAATCTACAACTGTAATTTCTCCGGCACTGTGACTGCCCTTAATGTCCACGGCGGCATCTGCGGCGGCTATGCCGCCACTGCCCCGGTAGAGGTCATCGGCATCGATGCCTCCTCCGTCGTTGCCACGGTAAAGGGGCAACCCACCACCAACCTGATTTCATATACACAAACGACTAATCAGCTGGACAAGGCAGGCAGCGAGTTCCAGGCCGTCAAGGCTGCCAACGGCGATTGGATCGCAGCAGACGACTCGGCAGTCATTGTCGCCGCCATTGACGGCGCCCCTTACATTTCTCTTTCCGACGCAGTCTCTGCCGCCCAGGCTGGCGATACCATCGAGCTTCTGGCGGACGTTACCCTGACCGATGCTCTGGTCATCGACAAAAACATCACCATTGACGGTCAGAATCAGTACACCATCACCGGCCACACCCAGCTTCAAAACGGCACGCTGAAGGATCTGACCCTGACCACCACCGGTTCCTCTCTGCTGACCATCGGCAGCGGCAATGAAACCACCATCCGTATGGAAGGCGTCACGGTCAAGTACCCGGTGTCCGGCACTGCTGCCGGAACCGTAAGCGTCCTCGGCGGCAATAACGCAGACATCAACATTTCCGGCTGTACCTTCATGAACGAGGCCGACAACGGCGGCGTGACCGAGGGGGCCTCCCAGTGGTCTTACGGCCTGTATATGAACGACCAGGGCAGCAGCGGCAGCTTCACCATGACCGGCAGCCGCTTTGACGGCGCCTTCCGCACCATGCTGGCCAACATCAACGGCACCGTTACCATTGAGGGCAACCACTTTGCCAACTCCATTTTCAGCAACAACAGCGGCT
>CAUFAM010000113.1 GCA_959022875.1 uncultured Oscillospiraceae bacterium
TAGCAGCATTCCTCCTAAATATAATTCGGTGGTTTTTTGACAGAAACCTTTCAAAATTGATGTTTCCTCTAAAAATCAAGCCGAAAAGCTTCTGTTGTGCTCCTGATATGTATATCATATCATAAAATGCCCCAGAGTAAAGCACTTATTTTGTGGAGGTTACCACAATGAAAAAGCTGTGGAGATGGAGGAATGGAACATAAAAAACGGCTGAATCCACAAAAAGGATCAGCCGATTTTAGACAATATGCAAGAAATCAGTCAAAGGCAAGGCCCAGATACCCGGTAGAGGACCAGTCCCAGGCCTCCTTACGCTCCGGAGAGAGCCATTTCAACATTCCGAATTGTACGCCGGAGCCCTGAGAAATGGGGCCTTGGAGGGCCTGGGGTGTACGCACAACCCAGCGCTGGGCCGGGGCTATACGGGGCAGCGCAGCCAGGGCCAGACGGCAGGCCTCAGGGCTGCCAAGCAGCTCCTTGAGGACCATCGTCCCATTTCCGGCCCCCTCCGCACACAGACAGACCGGTCCGGCGGATGTGTGGGCGCAGTATAGTCCGCCCCCGCTCAGGGCACAGCAGCCTGCCTGATACCCGATGGCATCCTCCGGATAGGCGATGTGGGCCGTCCCCTCCAGAAGGGGCTCCCGGGCAGCGGTATACTCCCCGGGGGAGACGGGAGAGAGGGGGGCTTCCAGGCCGGGCTCCGGGAGCTGGGCGGGGGAGAGTGTGCCTTCGTAGTGGCGAAAACATTCCCCAAAGCCGTTGGCAGCAAAGAAGTTGTGCAGGGAGGGCTCAGCGGGAACCGTGGTTACCGCCGGAATCCCCAGGGACTGAAAATAGACATCGGCATCGGAGAGGAGCTTGCCCGCAAGCCCACGGCCCCGGCAATGGGGATGGGTGGCAACCGCATAGAGGTAGGCCGCCCGGTAGGAGCCCTGACCCGGAACCACAAAGGTGGTGTCAAACCAGGCGGTCATGGAGCGCACCTGTCCGTCCTCTTCCAGCACCAGCACCCGCTGGGGGCGGTAGTAGGAGGAGTAGAAGTTATCCACATAGGCGCCGTCATCGCCGAAAGCCAGCTGCCACAGCAGGCGCTGGGCGGGGATGTCGGCAGGAACGGAAGGACGGGTGACGAGCATGGCGGGTCTCCTTTCTCTTAATAGCCGGGGTAGATGTCGCTCTTTTTCGGCATGATGATGGCGCAGATAAGGTAGGCCCAGAAGCCCACAGAGCCCATAAATGCCGCAATGACCCAACCGACCCGTACCAGAGTGGGGTCAATGTCAAAATATTCGGCAATGCCGCCGCATACGCCGCAGAGCATCTTATACTCATGTTCCGTCCGGTAAAGACGTTTGCCTCCCATATGGATCACTCCTTTTTACAAGATGTGGGACTTGCGGCCCAAAGACCTGCTCCCACTGATAACAGGATACGCGCTCTGGGTTAAAAAATCCATAGGCACAAGATGAAAAATGGATGAAAATTTAGTGCTGCTGTCCCTTCGGTACCGAATGGACGGTGATCCAGAGCTTGCGGGTGAGCAAAACGGCAGAGATGGAAAAGAAGACCTCCAGAGCAGAGGATACCATCTTTGGAATGAAAAAGAGAATGGCGCAGATAACGGCAATGAAAATCCATGCCCGCAGCAGGCCGCGGTATTTCCCGCGGTTGGTCCCCCAGAGGGACAGCAGACACAGCAACAGGGCCACCATAAGCAGTACGCTGGCCAGGGCCGCCAGCAGCACGTGAAGGGCTGCGTATTTTGGAAAATAGGCGGGAAGGTAGGGAATGGCAAGGGCGTAGGCCAGGCTCAGGCAGGCGGCAAGGGTGAGCAGGTGCATGGCAAGCCGCTGCCGGAAGCGGGGGAGAACCAGGGCAAGGCGGGTGAGCATAACCAGGAAGTAACTGCCCAACAGGATGCCCCAGTAAATAAAGCCCCGGTAGTTGTCCACACCGGTCACGGCAATGACGGAAAAGTTGGTGCGGAACCACTCCACACTTCCGGCGAACCATAGGGTGTACCCGGGAATGAGAAAGCAGGAGAAGAAATTAAGCCAAAATCCGCCTTTTCCTGAAACGTTTCTCATTTTTTCACCGCTGCCACCAGATCACCCTTGTCGTTGAAGTAGACAGTGCGGATGTCGCTGCCGGTATTTTTCTGGATGTCCTCCAACCGCAGCCCCTCGGTGATGGTAGACACCAGGGAGAAGGCCACGCCGTGGCGCTTGGCCCGGCCGGTGCGGCCGATGCGGTGGATATAATATTCATTTTCGTCGGGCACATCGTAGTTGAAGACCGCATCCACATCGTCAATGTCCAGGCCGCGGGCAGCCACATCGGTGGCCACCAGCACCCGGAGCTTGCCGTCCCGGAACTTTTGCAGGGTCTTCTCCCGGGCGGACTGCTGGATGTCTCCGTGGATGGCCTGGCAGGTGATGCCCCGCATGGACAGAAGGCCGGTGAGACGGTCGGTCATGTTCTTGGTGTTGCAGAAGGCGATGACATGCTCATAGCCCCCCATTTCCAGCAGCCGGGCCATGGTATCCGCCTTCTCGTTGCGCTCTACGTCCAGGCGGTACTGGGCGATGTCGGGGCGGTTCTCCTGGTCGGCCTGGACGGTGATCTCCACCGGCTCCCGCTGGTAGACCCAGGAGATGTCCAGCACCTCCCGGGAAATGGTGGCGGAGAACATACCCAGGTTCCGGCGCTGGGGCATTTTATCCAGAATATGGGTCACGTCCCGGACAAAGCCCATGTCCAGCATCCGGTCGGCCTCGTCCAGCACCACGGTCTGTACCTTGTCCAGACGGACGGTGCGCCGCTTCATGTGGTCCATCAGCCGCCCGGGGGTGGCCACCACGATCTGGGGGCGCTTTTTCAGCTGGGTGATCTGCTTGTCGATTGGTTGGCCGCCGTAGAGGCATACCACCCGCACGCCTTCCTTAAAGGCGCACAGATCCCGCAGCTCATCCTGAATCTGAATGGCCAGCTCCCGGGTGGGGGCCAGCACCAGGGCCTGGATGCTGTCGTCCTGGGGGGCAATATGCTCCACCATGGGGATGCCGAAGGCAAAGGTCTTGCCGGTGCCGGTGGGGGCCTTGGCAATGACGTCCTTCCAGTCCATAAAGTAGGGGATAGCCCCGGTCTGAACGGCGGTAGCCGTTACATAGCCCTTTTCCCCAATGGCACGCAGCAGCTCGGGGGAGAGGCCCATTTCGTCGTAGCGGGCGCTCTCATTGACGGTCTGTCCGTTGATTTCCATGTTGATCGATCCTTTCTTTCTGTAAAACCGGTGATCCAAGGCCTCCCAATCAACATCAACGCCGTCCTCCAGGCGCGGCCCCGAATCAAAAAGCGGGAACCCCGCTTTCACACAAATCCACTCTATATTATAACAACAATTCCGCCCTTGTCTATGAATTTTAAAAAAATCCCCGCAGCCAAAGGCCGCGGGGATCAGAGGGATGAATGAGAAACCAGGGGAGCTTACCAGCCGAAGTAGCTGCCGAAGGGCCAGCTATAGGAATTGCCGGACTGCTGTTGCTGCTGCTGGCTGGACTGCTGCTGGATCTGGTTGGCCGCTTCTGTCTGCTCGTTTTTCTCGTCAAAGGTGATGGAGAGAGTTTTGGTCTCGGTGCCGCGCAGGACGGTGAGGGTGGCGGTGTCGCCGGCCTTATAGTTGGTGGACAGGGCGGCGGTGAGGGCAGTGGAGGAGTCGATGGCGGTGTCGTCAATGGCGATGATGATGTCGCCGGTGGCCAGGCCGGCCTTCTGGGCGCAGGAGCCGTCAGCGATGCTCTCCACATAGGCGCCGGCGCTGATGCCGTAGCGCTGGGCGTACTCGGGAACCGAGGAGACCTGAACGCCCATATAGGGCTTGCCGGTCACATAGCCGTGTTCGATGAGGTCAGAGAGGATGTCTTTCACGTCATTGATGGGAATGGCAAAGCCAAGGCCCTCGGCGCTGACGCCGGAGGAGGACTGGGTATACTTGGCGGAGACGATGCCCACTACATTGCCGTAGCTGTCAAAGAGGGGGCCGCCGGAGTTGCCGGGGTTAATGGCGCAGTTGGTTTGCAGCACGTTCAGGGTGGTGGTCTCGGTCTGGCCGTTTTCGTTGGTGGTGGAGGTGGTAATCAGACGGTCCAGAGCGGAGACGATGCCGTCGGTGAGGGAATAGGTCAGCTCGCCCAGGGGGTTGCCGATGGCGTAGACCGCCTCGCCCACCACCAGCTGGTCGCTGTCGCCCAAGGTCACGGCCTGAAGACCGGTGGCCTCGATTTTGATGACGGCCACATCGTTGTCCTGCTCGCCGCCCACCAGCTTGGCGGTGTATTTGTCGCCATTGGCAAAGGAGACCTCAATGGTGACGGAGGAATCCTCGACCGCGTCCTCGATAACGTGGTAGTTGGTGACGATGTAGCCGTCCTGGGTGAGCACAAAGCCCGAACCGGTGGCGGCGGAGGTGGTGGTCTGGCCGAAGATGTTCACGGTCGTGTTGACGGTAATACCAACACAGGAGGCCAAGTTGGCGGCGTAGAGCTCCTCGGCGGTCATGGGCTGGCCGCTGTTGGAGTTGACAACGGTCTGAACCTGAGGCCGCTCGCCCTCATAGACCACGGTCTCAGGCTGGGTGAGCTTGCCGTACAGAGCGGCCCCGCCTACACCGGCACCGCCGCCCACCAGGGCGCAGGCCAGAACCAGGGCAATCACTTTACGGGCTCCACCCCGCTTCTTGGGGCCCTGACCGGGGGCGCCAGGCTGCTGGGAGTACTGGTACTGAGGCTGAGTGCCGGGGGTGGGATCGGTATAGTCGCCGAAACCGCCGCGGTAGCCGTCATTTTCGCTGTTATAGAAATTAAATTCATCCATGATGAAAACGCTCCTTTCAAAGGATGTCCAACAGGGATCCTTCTTTTTACAGGCATTATCATAGCGCTTAATTGTGAAGAAAGCATGAAGAAAAACAAATATGTTTTTGAACAATTCCGGGAAGTTTTAACTTTTCTTGTCCGGCGTCTCCACGTTCTGGGATAAAATGGAAGCTATATCCCGTGCAGCGGCAATCAAATCCATGCGCAGCCCCCGGAACATTCCCATTCCCGCCAGGTTCAGCAGCACCAGCAGCAGAATGGGCCCCAGGATCATGCCCAGCACACCACCCAGCTTCATACCCACATAGATGCTCACCAGGGACAAAATAGGGGACAAACCGGTCT
>CAUFAM010000114.1 GCA_959022875.1 uncultured Oscillospiraceae bacterium
CCTCCATCTCGCCCAGGGAGATGGCCCCCTTCCGGGCCTCCTCCACCGCCTGGGAGAGCATTTCTTCGATCGTTCGCAGCTGGGCCTCCCGGATCAGCTCCCGGTTCTGCGGGGCCACAAAGCAGCCCTTGCCCGGGACATTTTCCAAAAATCCGGCCCGCTCCAGCTCTTCATAGGCACGCTTAGTTGTAATGACCGAGATCCGCAGCTCCTTGGCCAGCAGGCGCATGGAGGGCAGGGCGTCCCCCGCCGCCAATGCCCCGGACATGATCTGGGATCGGATCTGGTCGGCAATCTGTTCGTAAATGGGTTTTCCGCTGGAATTGCTTAAAATAATATCCATTTTGCGCCCCCTCTAACAGGGAATATCGGGCTGCCTGCCTTGCGCACCGGTCAGACGCGGGATATTCACACTGTTATATCGGAAATATTGTATATATACTATATACACAGTATAGCCGAACCGTTGAAAAAGTCAAGGGGCTTGGGGAAAAATTTTTTAAGTGGAAAGCGGCTGCATGGAGAGGTGAAAAAAGTCTCCTGTCAAATTGGCTACTTTTTGAGAAAAACAAAAGAAAATGCCATGATTTTGCCCAATTTACAAGGAAAAAACCCGGTGTTATAATGACCAGCGCAAAATGGATGGAAGGAATGAACGGCATGGAGCAGCGCCGAGGTGTGCGTCTGGAAAATGATTTGGGGAAGGACCCGGTGGGGAAACTGGTCTTTCGCATTGCGATTCCCAGTTTGCTGGCCCAGCTGGTCAGCGTGCTGTACGGCATTGTGGACCGGGTCTATATTGGAAATATTCCCGAGGTGGGCAGTCTGGCTCTGGCGGGGGCGGGGGTATGCGGCCCCATTCTGACGCTGGTGGCGGCCTTTGCCTTCTGGATTGGCATTGGCGGCTCCCCGCTGATGAGCATCCGCATGGGTGAGGGACGGGTGGACGAGGCCCGGAAGATCATGAGCAACTGCTTTATGCTGCTCACGGTTTTTGCCCTGGTTCTGACCACCCTGGCTTTGGCGGTGCGCCGGCCGCTGCTGCTGCTGTTCGGGGCCAGTGAGAGCACCCTGGACTACGCTCTGGATTACTACACCATTTACGTGTGCGGCACACTGTTTGCCCTGCTTTCCACGGGGATGAACCAGTTCATCATCTGCCAGGGCTTTGCCAAAAAGGGCATGGTGTCGGTGATGCTGGGGGCGGTGCTGAACATCCTGCTGGACCCTCTGTTTATTTTTGTGCTGAATCTGGGGGTGCGGGGGGCAGCCATCGCCACGGTGATCAGCCAGATGGCCAGCTGTGTGTTTGTGCTGAGCTTTTTGGCCGGGCCCGTTCCTCCGGTGCGCATCGCGCTGGGTGGGTATCAGTGGAAGATCATCCGCCGTGTGCTTTTGATGGGAATGGCCCCCTTCCTCATGTACGCCATTGACAGCGTGATGGTCATTGCCCTGAATACCGTTCTCCAGCGCTATGGCGGGCAGGCTCAGGGGGATCAGCTCATTGCGGCGGCCACCATTTCCCAGTCCTTCCTACTGCTGGTTACCCTGCCCCTGGGCGGAATTACCGGCGGCACCGGCTCCATTCTGGGCTTTAACTTCGGCGCGGGCCGTCCGGACCGGATTTGGGAGGCGGAGAAATACATTCTGGCCCTGGGGCTTATCTATACCAGTGCGCTCATGCTGCTGGGCCAGGGCGGGGCGGGGCTGTTTGCCCACCTCTTTACCCCCGATCCCCAGGTGGCTGCCCTGGCCGCCCGGGCAGTGCGTCTGACCACCCTGGGCATCATTCCCCTGGCCCTTCAGTACGTGGTGGTGGATGGCTTTACCGGCATGGGAATGATGCAGCTGGCACTGCCCCTGTCCCTGCTGCGCAAGGTGTTTTATTTCACGGCCCTGTTCCTTCTGCCTCTGGTGGGAGGGGCAATGGCGGCCTTCTTTGCCCAGGCGGCATCGGATATTGTTCCCCCAATTATCAGTGCGCTGGTCTATTGGAACCGCCGCAGCTGGGTGACCCGGCAGGCAGACCGGCACGCCCGGGAGGGTCAGGCCATACGTCAGGTATTATAAAAAAACACAGAGGATCCCGCGGGATCCTCTGTGTTTTTTTATTTTTGGGAACAGAGTGAGGGGATACCATCCGCAATGGACGGCGCCCTTAGCCCTCCAGCGTCTGGATGGCGGCCTGAGCAGCCATCTGCTCGGCCTCCTTCTTGCTGCGGCCGGTGCCTGAACCCACAGGCTTGCCGTTGAGAGTGACCTCCATGAAAAAGCGCTTGTCGTGGTCGGGGCCCTCTTCTCCGGTGAGGCGGTACTGGAGTACCTGGCCGCTCTCCCGCTGAACCAGCTCCTGGAGGGCAGTTTTGTAGTCGTGGGGCTTGGTGAGGCCGGCGACTTCACGGCTGAGAATATACTTCTGGATGATTTTCCGGGCGGAGCCAATGCCTCCGTCCAGGTAGACCGCCGCCAGTACGGCTTCTACGGCGTCAGCCCGGATGGAGGGGCGGTTACGGCCGCCTCCGGCCTCCTCGCCCTTGCCCAGACGCAGATATTCGCCCAGGTTCAGCTCCCGGGCTACCTCCACCAGGCTCTCTTCGCACACCAGGGCTGCCCGGGTGCGGGTGAGCTCCCCTTCGGGGAGGTCGGGGTGGTTGCGGTACAGGTGGTCGGCCACCACCATGCCCAGGATGGAATCTCCCAGGAACTCCAGCCGCTCGTTGCTGGACAGCGTCCCCCGGCTCTCGTTGGCGCGGGAGCTGTGGGTCAGGGCGTTCTCCAGCAAGGAGGGGTCGCGAAAGGTGTAGCCGAGCTTTTCTTCCAAACTTTTCATGAAAACCTCCTTAAACAAGGCAGAACTCCGCCGTGGGCGGAGTTCTGCGTGCTTGTCAGTCAATCCCCGGTTAATCCGTGGGACTGCGGATGATGGAATCAGTCGATCTTAGCCTGCAGGAAACGGACCAGGTCGCCCACGGTGGAGATGGAGGAAGCCTCCTCCTCGCCCAGCTCCTCAATGCCAAATTCCTCCTCCAGAGCCATGGACAGATCCACGATGTCCACAGAATCGGCGTTAAGGTCGTCGGCAAAAGAAGTTTCCATTGTGATGGTTTCGGCGTCCACATTGAACTGCTCAGCAATCAGTGCGGCCAGCTTGTCAAAGATCATAATCAGTTGCTCCTTTGTCTGTGCTCAGGCACAATTTCTGTCCTTATGATAGGCACAATTTTCCTGGCTGTCAATAGGAATTTGTGTTTTTGTACGCTTTGACAGAGAAAAAGAGCGACGCAAAAATTTCGGGCAAACCCCTGGGGGAGAACCGGCGGCCGTCAGAGCTTTTTCCAGCGCTTCAGCCGCTGCAGCAGGCCTTTTACACCCTCGTGAGAACGTTGGGCTGTCTCCTGACGGGGAGAGGGGGGCCAGGGGGACTGGAAGGAGGTCTGGGCGTTGAAGGGGGTGGCGGAAGGTGTCTGTCTGCGGGGGACATAGGAGCCGTCGGAGCAGAGCTGGCGGGCCTTTTGGTTGTCGGCGCACAGGCGGGAGACGATGTCCAGAAGCCGCTTCCGAGCCCATGGATCCAGCACCGGACAGGCGATTTCCACCCGGCGCTGGGTGTTGCGGGTCATAAAGTCGGCGGAGGAGATGAAAAGCCTGGCATCTGCCCCCCGGCCAAACTGGTAGATGCGGCTGTGCTCCAGGTAGCGGCCTACGATGGAGAAGACGGTGATGTGCTCGGTGAGGCCGGGCAGGCCGGGCACCAGACAGCAGATCCCACGGATGTTCAGCACCACTTCCACGCCCGCCTGGGAGGCCTGGGCCAGCTTATCAATGAGCCGGCGGTCGGTGAGGGAGTTGAGCTTGAAGAAGAGATAGCCATCCTCGCCCTTGGCAATCTCCCGGTCGATCATCGCCTCCACCCGCTCCCGCAGGACAAAGGGAGAGGCCAGCAGACGCCGGTATTCCCCCCGGAAGTTGCCCAGAGCCATGTTCTGGAAGAACTGGGCTGCGTCGGCGCCAATGACAGGATCGGCGGTCATCAGACACAGGTCGGTGTATAGTTTGGCGGTCTTTTCGTTGTAGTTTCCGGTGCCGACCTGGGTGATGTACTGTACCTTACCCCGTTCCAGACGGGTGATGAGGCAGATTTTGGAGTGAACCTTCAGCCCTTCCGAGCCGTAGATGACGGTGCAGCCCGCCTCCTCCATCCGCTCGGCCCAGCGGATATTGTTCTGCTCGTCAAACCGGGCCCGCAGGTCAATGAGGACCGTGACGTCCTTTCCGTTTTCCGCCGCCGCGGCCAGGTACTCGGCCAGCTTGGCACGGTCGGCCAGGCGGTAGATGGTAATTTTGATGGAGGCCACATGGGGATCAAAGGCCGCCTCCCGAATGAGACGCAAAAAGGGATCCATCTGCTCGAATGGGTAAAAGAGCAACGCGTCATGGCGAAGAATCTGGGGCAGCACCGGAGCCCCCGGTTCCAGACAGTCGGGGAAACGGGGGGTGTAGGGAGGATAGCAGGGGGCGGAGACACTCTCCGGGGGAAGAAGCGATTCCAAGGCAAAGACATACTTCAGGGAGAGGGGGGCCTTGGAGGCGAATACCTGATTTGGTTCCAGAGAGAGCTTGTCCAGCAGGAAGGGAATGAGCTTTTCCTGCTTTTCTCCCTGGATTTCCAGGCGTACCGGGGAGAGGCGGGAGCGCTTT
Organism: uncultured Oscillospiraceae bacterium; assembly: GCA_959022875.1. Taxonomy (GTDB): domain Bacteria; phylum Bacillota; class Clostridia; order Oscillospirales; family Oscillospiraceae; genus Lawsonibacter. Next base: position 4,699 of record CAUFAM010000114.1, read on the forward strand.
TTGATGATTTTGCGCATGTGGGCCCGGAAGTCCTCGTCCACTTCGTAGGCCTCATCCTCAGGGCTGATGTCGGCGTTGCGGGTGACCGACACCACCCACCGCTCCGTAACGGTAAAGGAATCAAAAATTTCCCCGGCATACCAGGACAAAATGTCCTCCAGCAGCAGATAGCGCACCCCCTGTTCCTCCAGACGGAAAAAGGGAGGCAGGCTTCCCGGCAGAGGCAGCAGGCCATAGGTCTCGCTGCCGTTTTTCCGCAGGCTGACCACCAGGTACAGGGCCTTGTTGGCCAGATGGGGGAAGGGATGGTGGAGATCCAGTACCAGGGGGGAGAGAATGGGGCGCACCTGGTCGTGAAACCAGCGGTCCACCTGCTTTTTCGCCTTGGCATCCAGCTCGTCCATGGTGAGACGGCAGATGTTGCAGGAGCGCAGCCGCCCCTCCAGCTG
>CAUFAM010000115.1 GCA_959022875.1 uncultured Oscillospiraceae bacterium
GAACCGGAGAATGTGGACCCTGCTGGCCACTGAGCACTTCGGCCCCGTGGTACAAACAGAGGTGGGCGCCCTGGTGGTTGGGGGTATCATCCCCTCGAAGGAAGGGGGACGTTTTCGGAAGGGGGAGGAGATGGGCCGGTTTGATCTGTGCGGCTCCACCATCGTGCTTCTCTTTGAACGCGGCCGCATCCAGCTGCTCCCCCGCCTTGTCCCAAGCCTCGCCGATGGCAGCGAGGTGCGCGTAGGGCAGGGCATGTGGATTGGCAGCAGTGCGGGGAGGACGGCCCATGACTAAACCGATTTCCCGGACCTGGCTGCTGCCGCTGCTGGCCGTGGCGTGGAACCAGAGCGTTTACTACGGCGGACATCTCCTGGCTCACAACGCCCCCCACCGGAATCTGGAACTGTGGCTGGATCCCCTGGTTCCTTTTGTCCCCTGGACGGTGTCCATCTACCTGGGCTGCTTTGCATTCTGGGCGATCTTCTACCTGTACATGGCCAGGGCAGAGCGCTGCCTCGCCTTCCGCTTTTTTCTGGCCGACTTTTTAGCCAAAGGCGTATGTCTGGTCTTCTTTGTCCTGCTGCCCACCACCAACCTTCGCCCGCCGGTACCCGGCGATGGGATCTGGGAAGAGCTCATGCGGTTTGTCTACCGGGTGGATGCCCCCACAAACCTCTTCCCCTCCATCCACTGTCTGGTCAGCTGGCTTTGCTTTGTGGGAGCCCGCAGCCTCCCCCGCTTTCCCCGCTGGGGGGTATGGCTCACCGGGCTCACCGCCACGGCCATTTGCCTGTCCACCCTGACCACCCGTCAGCACGTGCTGGTGGATGTATTGGGCGGTATCCTGCTGGCAGAACTCTGCTACCGGGCCGCCGGACATAAGGCACTCCTTGGCCCCTACTCCCGCCTTCTTTGCCGCCTGACCGGAGAAAACGGGCGAGACCACCCCGCATGTTGATGAAACCCTGCACAGCCTGCCGGAACAAAGCCTTCGCTTTGTCCGGCGGGCTGCTTTCGTTTTACCCGGCCAGCACAGACGGGGCAGCTGAGCATTGCCCTTTCTCCCCCCAGGAGGTATAATGGCCTTACAATCCCCGCCACCAATGGCCGCCAGGCCGCAGAAAGGAGATTTCTCCCTATGGATCGCTTTCATATTGCCACCCTCGCCCGTCCGCGGCAGCCAGTGTTCACCTTCCCCAGCTTTACCACCGCTGAGGCTCAAAAGGCCCGGGACTTTCACGCCAGCTTTCCCATCTACCAGCCTACCCCCCTCACCTCTCTGCCCAACCTGGCCCAGGCCCTGGGTGTAGGGGAAATCCGGGTAAAGGATGAGAGCTTCCGCTTCGGGCTCAATGCATTCAAGGTCCTGGGCGGGAGCTACGCTATGGGGCGGTATATTGCCAAAACCCTGGGGGAGGACATCTCCGCCCTCCCCGCCAAGCGGATTCTCTCCCCGGAGATCAAGGAGAAACTGGGGGAGGTTACCTTTGTCACCGCCACCGACGGCAACCACGGTCGCGGCGTGGCTTGGACCGCCCACCAGCTGGGCCAGAAGTCCGTAGTCTATATGCCCAAGGGCAGCGCCCCTGAGCGGCTCCGCAACATCCAGGCGGAAGGCGCCCAGGCCTCCATCACCGACCTCAACTACGACGGAGCGGTCCGCCTTGCCAACCAGCAGGCCCGGGAAAAGGGCTGGATCATGGTACAGGACACCGCCTGGGAGGGATACACCGACATTCCCCTATGGATTATGCAGGGATACACCACCATGGGCTATGAGATCGTCCGGCAGCTGGAAGCGGAGGGCGCACCCCCGCCCACCCACCTGTTCCTTCAGGCCGGCGTGGGCAGCATGGCCGGGGCCATGGCCGGTTTCTTCTCCTCCTATTACGGCCAGCAGCGGCCCTTCCTCACCATCGTGGAGCCCAACAAGGCCGACTGCCTCTTCCGCACCGCCCAAGCCGACGACGGAACGCTCCACTTTGTCACCGGCGACATGGATACCATCATGGCCGGCCTTGCCTGCGGCGAGCCCTGCACCATTGCCTGGGACGTGCTGCGGCAATGCGCCGATGCCTTTATCAGCTGCCCGGACTATGCAGCGGCCGACGGTATGCGCATTCTGGCCGCTCCCCGGAAGGGGGATACCCCCATTGTCTCCGGCGAATCGGGCGCGGCCACCCTGGGATGTGCAGCCAATATTTTGCTGCGGGAGGGCCTGTCCCAGCTGAAGCAGGCGCTGCATCTGGACGAACACAGCCGCCTGCTGTTCATCAGCACGGAAGGGGACACGGACAAGGACAACTACCGCAAGGTAGTCTGGGGCGGAAAATACTCCAAGGTCTATGACGAATAACATGGGAGGTACATTATGTTGACCGATCAGCAGAAACAACAAGTAACCCAGCTGTGCCAAACTCTGGTGCGTTCCCCCAGCACCAGCGGCCACGAGGACGGGGTTGTGGCCGCACTAAAGGAATTTTTTGAGGCCAACGGCTTTGACCGCGTCCACGTGGACCGCTACGGCAGCATTGTGGGCTGTATCAAAGGAAACCGCCCCGGCCCCCGGCTGCTCTTTGACGGGCACATTGACACTGTTCCTGTAGGTGATCGTTCCGCCTGGACCCATGACCCCTTCGCCGCAGCCATTGAGGAGGGAAAAATCTATGGCCGGGGCACTTCCGACATGAAGGGGGCCGTGGCCGCCATGGCCTGCGCCGCGGCAAACTTTGCCCGGGAAACCGGGCGGGACTTCGCCGGGGAAATCTACGTGGCCGGTGTGGTCCACGAGGAGTGCTTTGAAGGGGTGGCCGCCCGGGAAGTGAGCGCCTATGTAAAACCCGACTACGTCATCATCGGCGAGGCCAGCCAGCTGAACCTGAAAATCGGCCAGCGGGGCCGGGCGGAGATTGTGGTGGAGACTTTCGGCAAGCCCTGCCACAGCGCCAATCCGGAAAAGGGCATCAACGCCGTCTATAAAATGGCAAAGGTCATTGAGGCCATCCGCACCCTGGAGCCCACCCATCACCCGGTGCTGGGCGACGGCATTCTGGAGCTGACCGACATCAAGTCCAGCCCCTACCCCGGCGCCTCCGTCGTCCCCGAGTACTGCCGCGCCACCTACGACCGGCGGCTGCTGGTGGGGGAAACCCCGGAAAGCGTCCTGGCCCCCATCCAGGCCCTGCTGGAGCAGCTGATGGAGCAGGACCCGGAGCTGAAGGTTCAGGTGGGCTACGCCGTGGGCAAGGAGCTGTGTCACACAGGCAGCGAAATTGAAGGGGAGCGCTTCTTCCCCGGCTGGCTTTTTGAGGAAAACGCCGACTTTGTTCAGGCGGTCTATCACCAACTGAAGGACATGGGCTATGCCCCGGAGATCACCCGGTACAACTTCTGCACCAACGGTAGCCACTATGCCGGAGAGGCAGGAATCAAAACCCTCGGCCTGGGGCCCAGCCGGGAGAACCTGGCCCACACGGTGGATGAGTACATTGAGATTGACCAGCTGGTCAAGGTCTGCCACTGCTACACCGGGGTCATGGCCGCCCTGCTGAAATGAGCCCTTTGCAAACCGAGCCCGCTGTGGTATACTGAAACATATCGTTCAGGGCTCAGCCCTGAGGTGAACCACTGGAAAGGATGATTGCGTGATGAAAATTCTGGAAACCTCCAGCGCCCCCGGCGCCATCGGCCCCTATTCCCAGGGCTATGAAGCCAACGGCTTCGTCTTTACCTCCGGCCAGATTCCCGTTGACCCTGCCACCGGCGAGATTCCCCAGGGCATCGCCGCCCAGGCCGCCCAGAGCTGCAAGAATGTAGGTGCCATTCTGGAGAGCGCCGGTGTGGACTACTCCAAAGTTGTGAAGACCACCTGCTTTCTGGCCGATATGGGCGACTTTGCCGCTTTCAATGAGGTCTATGCCCAGTATTTCACCTCCAAACCCGCCCGCAGCTGTGTGGCCGTCAAGGATCTGCCCAAGGGTGTGCTGTGTGAGATCGAGGCTATCGCCGTAAAGTGATTTAGCCTTATCCTATTTCATATTTACGAAAAAAACCCCTTGCACGAGCCTGTTTTCGTGTAAGGGGATTTTACTTTATAGGTTTTTGCTCTCCAACCAAGCCAGCAGGTCATCCATGACTTCCCGGCAGTTTATTTCATTGAACATCTCATGCCGTCCTCCTGGGTAGAGCCTGACGGTCACGTCCCGGCAGCCTGCCTCCCGGAACATCCGGGCAACCTTCTGTACACCCTTACCCATATTTCCCACCGGGTCCTGATCTCCGGACAGGAAGTAGATGGGCGTGTTTTTGTCCATCTTGGCCAGGTTCTTTTTCTTGCCGATGAACTGGATGCCACCAAGCATATCCCGGAACATGGTCACAGTGGGCTTGAAGGAGCACAGGGGGTCATTCCCAAAGGCCCTGACCACATCTGCATCCCGGCTGAGCCAGTCTCCGGAGGTCTCATTCGGCTGGAAGTGCTTATTATACGATCCCATGGACAGATCGTACACCAGGTCGCTGACATAATCCCGCCCCCGGAGCGTACCGATCATCCCGGACATTCCTTTTCCAAGCGCAACCAGAGGTGCGGCCTCCTGCCCTGTTCCGGACAGGACGGCGGCATCCACCGTGCCTGGCCAGCGAATGAGGTAGGTACGGGTGAGAAACGAGCCCATGGAGTGGCCCAGCATGATATAGGGAATGCCGGGGTGGTTCTCCCCCTCCAGCTTCCGCAGGCGCCGCACGTCCCGGGCCACCAGGTCCCAGCCGTTTTCCGGCCCAAAATATCCATATTCTCCCCCTTGGGCGGTGAGTCCATGGCCCAGATGATCCTCCCCGCACACTACAAAGCCATGTTCAGTCAGATATTGGGCCAAGGGGTCATACCGAAGGGCATACTCAGCCACTCCGTGGACAATCTGTACCACCGCCCTGGGTTCCCCCTGGGGCAGCCACTCCATTGCATGGATCTCATGGATTCCATCCACAGACGGATAGCTAAATTCCCTTCTCATGCGCGACCTCTCCTTCCGCCGGGCAGCGGCGTGTCGCTGTACTGCCCTTCCGGCTTTTTTCCTAGTGTACTCCCGCCGCTCTCCCCCGTCAAGTCATCTGCTCCAACAGGGAACGTATG
>CAUFAM010000116.1 GCA_959022875.1 uncultured Oscillospiraceae bacterium
TCTCCAGATAGGCGGTCTTGGCCAGGGGGTCCACCGGGTCGGACACGGCGCACCAGAGGCCTTGGAAGTGGGCGGCCCGGGCCATCTTGGCGTAGTGGGCCACAATTTTCGCGTTATTTTCAAATTGATACATCCGCACGTCCTTCACCTGGGAGCCCACAGGGGGGATGCCCTTGGAGGCCACAAAAACGAACATGTCGCAGTCAAAGAGCTCCTCAGGCTTGACCACTTTCACTTCGGGGAAGGCGTCGTAGTCCCAGGGCAGGGCGATCTGCCCCATCTCAAACTCCCAACGGGCAGTGATCTGGTCGGAGAGGTCGCAGATGCCGATGGACTCGATCACGTCGCCTCCCAGCAGCTTGAGGCCCGTGAGCAAGGTGGAGCCCACGTCCCCGATGGCCAGGATGTTCACCCGCTTTTTCCCCGCCTTGGGGGCGGACAGAACCGCTTCCCAGCCGGTGCGGTTGTGGTTGACGGCGGTGAGGCGCCCCTCCCGGATGGCGGCGGCGACGGCCTCGTCCACCTGGGTATCCGGCAGACGGGAGGCGTCCAGGCTCTCCAGGGTGTGGCCTGCCTCCAGCTGGCCGGGATGGGTCACCTTGAAGGAGCCACGGCCCAGAATGGGGTCGCCTCCCACCAGGGCGAAGAGGGGGCCCTCCGTGACGGGGGAAATCTCCGCCCCGAAGCCTTCCACGGGGGTGAGAGAGACCAGATTGTGGTCCTGATCGCGGTAATAGTACATAATATCACCTTTTTTATTATTGGTTTTGACGCAGCAGCTGCTCCAGGTCGTTCTCCAGATAGACAGAGGCGGACAGGTTGGGATCGTAGTGGAGACAGGTGCCCTTGTCCGGGCACAGGGGGAGGATAACCGCCTCGGCCAGCCGGGACAAGGTCAGGTTCCGGCCGTAGAGGATGCGGTACTCCTGCTCCAGGGTGCGGATGACGTCCAGGGAGCTCTCCAAACAGGCCCGGGAGAGCTGGAACACCGCCTCCCGGCCGCACTCGTCCCGGTAAGAGGGGGTGGCGTAGGGCAGAATGTGGTTAATGCCCGGCAGCATGCCCGGCACCGGGGGGCTGGGGCGGCGGACGGTGTTGCCGCCGATAAAGGGGAAGAGGGTGGACTCCACAAACCACTGCCGCAGCGTGGGAAGGTAGTAGACGCTGTCCACCGGGCGCTCCCAGGCGTTCATCAGATCCTTGCCGTAGCCGGACAGCACGCCCACCAGCACCATGCGGATGGGCACGCCCTCCCGGCGGAAGATGGGATCCAGGGCTTTAAAGCGGAAGCCCGGGTGCATAAGGTCATCCACCAGAATGACCGGGCGGTCAAAGGACTTGATGGTGCGGATCTGGCTGGCAATGGGGGCGTAGTAGGGGAAGGGCTCCATGACGCTCTCGGACAGGTCGGGAGAGAACACTTTGTCGGTGTGGATGGTCTTGGTCACGGTGTTTGGAACCATCTTGCCGCGCAGGAGCTTTCCGTAGGGCACGCACATGTTTTCACCCAGAACCCGGGGAGAGGTGGGCACAGAGGGGACGTTATTATAGGCGGTGATCTTCTCCAGCAGCCGCTGGTGGATCATGTCGGCAGACAGGGTGAGCACCACCGAGCCGGGATAGAGCCGGGCCAGAGCGGCCTGAAGGCGGCGGTGGCTGCGGACAATGGCGGAGAGGACCCTGGGGTTGCGGTTGAGGGGGTCCTGGATGGTGGTCTCCAGGTTCTGAATGAGGACGGTAGGGGCGTGCATGTCCGCTTCCAGAATGGGGAAACTCCCTTCCCGGGCAGTAAAGCCGAAGCGGGAGAACAGATCCTCCAGCACAGGGGAAATGACGTGGCCATAGGGGGCGTAGATGGCGTAGACGCAGGACTCCTCCAGGGCCTTGGCCAGCAGCTCGCACAGCAGCAGCTGGTGGTAGTCCTTATGCCGCTGGGAGGTGTCGGCCGCCAGAGAGGTGACCATCAGCACCTTGCCCGAGGAGCGCAGGCGGATGTGGTTGGCCAGCTCCGTGTCCCCCAGGGCGGCAAAGAGCTGGGAGGTGGACAGGGAGCGGTAGCTTACATAGCCCAGAACATTGTGGGACTGGCTGTGGCGCAGAAGAAGTACGTTGTCCCCCTGCTGGGCAATGGCCGAGCGGAGCACCTCCCGGTCGGGCTGGGCGGCGGTGAGGCTGTCCAGCAAAATGGGGTCGGGGATGCCAAGCCACTGAAATTCCAGCTCGCCTGCGTCCAGCATGGGTTTATTCTGGCTGTCCCGCAGGTACAGGCCGTTTTGGTAGATAAAGTCCTGAATGACCGGGTCCACAAAGCTGGAGATGTCCCGGTTCAAATCCACATTTTCCCGGATACGGGTGGAGCTGATGTCCTTTAGGTGGGAGGGGAGCTGAAGCCGGATCACATCCCCGGTGATGGGCAGATCCCGGGGCAGCTCTTCTTCGCCCGCCCGGCGGAAAATAATGTGGTTCATGCGGTGGATGGAGTAGGGCCGGGAGGGGGCACGGTAGGAGGAGGCGTTGGTCACCACATCGCTGCCCACTACGATGTATACCTCCTGGCCGGGGAACAGCTCCAGCAGCCGGCGCAGGTTGGCGGGGTTGGCAATGTTCACCGGAATGTCGTCGGGGAACAGGTGGATGTGGAAATCCCCTGCCACGGACATGTTGACAATCTGACGGCGGATCAGGTGGGGCTGGGCCTTTTTGGACCAGGAAAACTCGTCCACAGCCAGATAGACCTCAAAGCCCAGGTTGCGGATGGCGTGGACAATGCCCTTGTGGGAGAGGGTAAAGGGGTCGAAGGTGCCGGGGAAGAAGGCGATCTTCCGGGGCGCCTCAAAGGTGAAGGGGCCGTGGTCCAGCCGCCGCAGGGCGATGAAGCGGTTGATGTGGGCCAGGGCTGCGGCCCGGTAGAAGAAGGTGAGCCCGTCCTGCCGGGGAGATTCCTGAATGAGGAACAGCAGCTTCCGGTAGCACAGGGCAAACAGCCGGGCCTTTTCCTCCATGTCCAGCTGGGGGGCACTGAAGAGAAGCTTGCCGATGACCAGCAGGGCCTCCTGGCGCACCGCCTCCCGGTAGTGGGCCAGGCCCTGGAGCAGCAGCCCCAGCAGCTCCTGGCGCCGGGCTTCATAGGAGGCGGTGTCCTCGGAAAAGCGCTCCCGGTAGGAGGGGTAGTGCTGGAGCAGCACGCCCACCGTGTTCAGCGCTCCGGCCACAGCGGAGTTATTGGGGGAGCCCAGCAGGGACTTGAGCCACAGCACCTGCTCGTCCAGCTCGCTGGGGTGGAGGTACAGGGCGGCCTCCCCCAGGTACTGGGGGATGTATTTAGAAATCTGGTACTGGCCCATCTCCAGGCCCTTGCCCAGCTCCACCACCACCTCGTTGCGCTGGTCCCGGCGCAGGGAGGCCAGGGTGCGTACCAGGGCGGAGCCGGCGGTGTGACGCACGACCACCCGTTCCGACACCTTTACCAGGTTGGAGAAGTGGGTGGCGATATGGAGAATGTGGGACTGGGCCCCGTGATCCACCTGATCCCGGAGCAGGTCCACGCCCGCCACCTTGACAATCCAGGGGGTGGCGATTTTCAGATTGTCCAGAAATACCTCGCTGGTAATGTCCGCCTGATAGAGAAGCTGCTCCAGGTCGGAGACATCCTCCCCTGCCCGGCGGAGAATCTTGCTCTTTAAGAAGACGGTGGTCAGCTCCTTGCCCTGGACACTGCGGGCAATTTCCACAATCCGGGCCATTTGGGGGTGGGAGCGGGGGATGTTGCGCTCGGTCTCCCGCAGAAACTGGAGAGCGGCGGTGGTCAGACGCAGGTCGTCAGAGGTGGCAAAGTGGGCGGCAAAGCGGATGAGCTTTTCCCGGGTGTCCTCCCCATAGTGCTTGGGGGACAGGTAGCAGGCCGCATCCAGCAGGGTAAAGGCAGTGTCCGCCTCGGTGTGCTCGGGGTCGTCATAGTAGCGCAGAAGCGCCCCTAAAAACCGGGGAATGTCCCCCGCACGGGCGTGGAGCAGCATGGACTCCACCACCAGCTTCAGGGTGTAGCCAATGTGGCTGCGCTGCTGCTGGGTGGTTTTGTGGTCGGGGAAGATGATCATGTCCAGATACTGGCTCCACAGGGTGAAGGGAACCTCCTCCGCCGGGTCATTCTGGGCATCGGCGGGGACCTCCTTGCGGTAGACCAGGTGGAAGCGGGCAATGATCTGGCCGATGAGAGCGCCTGCCTGACGGCGGATGTCGCCCTCACGGTGCATCAGCAGCTCATAGAGGAAGGTGAGCGCCTGGGTTTTCTGACGCACAGACAGGTAGGTGAAGTACTCCTCAAAGACGTTGAGGTAGGCGCGCAGCTGCTGCCAGCTCTTGACAGAGCGGGCCTCCTCGATGATGTTGCCGAACTTCTGCTCGTTGGAGAGCATGTGCATGAGCTGAAGGTTGTGCTCCACCGACAGGAGAATGAGGCTGTTCAGGGTCTCCTGGGGGTTCATGAGGGCGGTATCCTTGTGGGGGACGGGGGGCTGAAGCTGCCCGGTCAGATCTACGTCCACTCCCAGAGAGCGCATGTAGTCCTCAAAGTCGTGAAGCTTGCCGTAGACAAATTCATACCGGCGGCGCTTTTTGGCGTCCACATTGTCCAGCTTGGACAAAATGACCTGGAAGGACTCCTCCAGGGGAAAGAGAGTGGTAATCTCGTTGCCGTCCTTGTCCCGCTCCTGCTTGGAGCGAAAATCCGCGTAAATGAGCAGCAGGGACTCCACCGACAGGGACTCCAGCTCCAGATCCCAGGTGGAGTGGTTGGAGGCGATGTGGCTGACGGCTTCCATGTTCCGTTCCAGCAGCCACTGGTCGGTGTAGTAGTAGTGCAGGTAGGGAACCCGCTCCCCGGGACGGCAGCCGAACTTGCCGATGTCGTGGGCGGCGGCCGCGGCGGAAATGAGGGCCAGGTCCACCTCGACTCCCGCCTCCTTCAGTCCCCGGGCGGCGGTCATGGCGATGTAGTGGACCCCGGAGATATGGATGAGGGTTTTAAAGGGGGTAAACTCCAGGCCCAGTCGCATGAGCTCATAGATAA
>CAUFAM010000117.1 GCA_959022875.1 uncultured Oscillospiraceae bacterium
ATAAATTTTCCAAAGTCGGTAATCTGATTATAGTGCCGGGCAATGTAGCCATCCAGGGTATCGGTAATGCTGGCAGCAGCAAAGATGGCCAGCGCCCAATAGTTGGCGCCCGGCACATCGAAATAGAGCACCAGCAAAAAAGCAGGAATCATGATCACTCGCAGGATGGTCAGTTTATTGGCTGTGTTCATAACAACTTCCCTCGTTTTGTCTTATTATTCCTCAATTTCACCTGTCAGATCTCCATCGGAAACCCCGGTAATGCGCACATTCACAAACTCTCCGGCCGGAACAAGCCCCGCAGCGGTAAAGAGAACCCGCCCATCGATGTCCACCGAGTCGGCGTAGGTCCGGCCCGCATAGCAGCCCTCATTAGAGTCAAAGCCTTCACACAGAACCTCCATCACGGTTCCCAGGCGCTGCTCATTGTACTCGTCCATAATCCGGGACTGAAGGTCCACCACCAGCTCCACCCGGCGGGCAGCAATCTCCCCGGGCACCTGGTTGTCCATGGCCGCAGCCAGGGTCCCCTCCTCCGGAGAGAACTGGAATACGCCCACGCGCTGAAGCTTCTGCTGGCGCAGGAAAGCGCACAGCTCTTCAAACTCCTCCTCCCCTTCTCCGGGCAGGCCGCAGATGAGCGAGGTGCGGATGACCAGGTCAGGCATGGCCTTGCGCAGCTTGGCAAACAGCTCCTCCAGCTCAGCTTTGGTGTTGTGCCGGCGCATAGCCTTCAGAATACCATCGTTACAGTGTTGGATGGGGATGTCCAGATAGTGGAGGATCTTGGGCTCATTGGCTATGACCTCAATGAGCTCGTCAGTAATCACCTCAGGATAGAGGTAGTGGAGGCGGATCCAGTGGAAAGGCATTTTGCACAGCTCTTTAAGCAGCTGAGCCAGAGAGGTCTTCTCCTACAGATCCAGGCCATACCGGGTGATGTCCTGGGCAATGACAATGAGCTCCTTCACGCCGGAATCGGCCAGCGTTCTGGCCTCAGAGAGCAAGGCCTCCATGGATCGGCTGCGGTATTTGCCCCGCAGCTTTGGAATGATACAGAAAGCGCAGCCGTTGCTGCACCCTTCCGCAATCTTCAGATAGGCGGTATAGGGCGGCGTGGTCACCAGGCGTTCCCCGTCCTCATAGGTACGGTGGATGTTGCCGAAATGCTCGGCCTTCTCCCCCGCCATCAGCTCCTCCACCGCCTGAACCACATCGGTATAGCTGCCTGTTCCCAGCATACCATCTACCTCAGGCAGTTCCGCACGAATGTCGTCGGGATACCGCTGAGTGAGGCAGCCGGTTACCAGAAGCTTTTTCAGCTTTCCGGCCTTCTTCAGCTCCCCCAGCTCCAGGATGTTGTCAATGGCCTCGCTCTTGGCCGATTCGATAAAGCCGCAGGTGTTCAGCACCGCCACGTCAGCCCCGTCAGGATCCCCGCTGACAAGGTATCCTGCCTTACGGCAAAGGGCCATCATCTGCTCGGTATTTACAAGGTTCTTGGCACAGCCAAGAGATACAAAGGCTACTTGATATGGCATTGTTCTCGCTCCATTTTTCATTTCAATCGTCCACTTCCGCGCCATACCGGCGCAGGCCCTCGCTAATATCGCTCCAGCGGTAACCCCGCCTTGCCAGGGCGTCGGACACTTTTTTCAGTTCTTGCCGGTCAGGCTCCCGGCCGGAAAGCTTCTTGGCCAAAAAATCATCGATGGCCTGGGCCGGGTCATAGGACTGTTCCAGCGCCTCGTCCCACAATTCCCGGGAAATCCCCCGGCGGTAAAGCTCATCCCGGAGTTTTCGCTCTCCATATCCTTTGGCCGAGTAGTGGCGGACCACCATGACGGCATAGGAGGCATCGTTGAGATAGCCTAGCTCTTCCAGCCGGTCACAGATGGCCTGCGCCTCCTGTTCCGAAGCCTCCCACTCCCCCAGCTTGCGCTCCAGCTCTTTTCTGGACTGGGGTTTACGGGCAAGCAGCGACAAGGCTTTTTCCTTTAAAGCGCTTCCTTTTGCTGCCCTTTGAAGCTCTTCTGCTTCCGTTTCACTGAGCTCTTTCCCGGCGTAGAGGGCAAAGCGCACCACCTCGCCCTCACCCAGGCGGAGAATGGAACCATCCTCCAGCATTGCCAGCCAGCGCCCCTCCACATGCTTGGAGGGCTTCAGTTCCTGGATCACCATGGCCGTTAATTAGGAGCCTGCGCCCCGTCCTCAAAGTCATCGGCGGAAATGTCCACCGCCCGGCCCGCAGCCTTGGCGGCAATCTGGGCCTGCTTACTCATCAGCTTAAAGGCGTTGGCCCGGACCTCAGCCTCGATCTTGTCGGCCAGCTCGGGGTTTTCACGCAGGTACTGCTTCACCGCGTCCCGGCCCTGGCCCAGACGCATCTCGCCCATGGAGAACCAGGAGCCGGACTTCTGCACGATGTCCAGCTTCACCGCCAGATCCACCAGCTCGCCCCACTTGGAGATACCCTCGCCGTAGAGGATGTCAAACTCCGCTTCCCGGAAGGGAGGGGCCACCTTATTTTTCACGATCTTGGCCCGGGTACGGTTGCCGATGATTTCGGTGCCGTTTTTCAGGGCCTCGATCCGGCGCACATCAATGCGCACGGAAGAATAGAACTTCAGCGCCCGGCCGCCGGTGGTCACCTCGGGGTTGCCGTACATGACGCCAACCTTTTCCCGGAGCTGATTGATGAAGATGACCACACAGTTGGTCTTGGCGATGGAGCCGGCCAGCTTGCGCAGGGCCTGGCTCATCAGCCGGGCCAGCAGACCCACATGGCTGTCGCCCATGTCTCCCTCGATTTCCGCCCGGGGAGTCAGGGCAGCCACGGAGTCCACGACCACCACGTCAATGGCGCCGGAGCGAACCAGCGCCTCACAGATCTCCAAGCCCTGCTCGCCGGTGTCCGGCTGGGAGATCAGCATGGAATCAATGTCCACGCCCAGGGCCCGGGCGTAGCCGGGGTCCAGGGCGTGCTCCGCGTCGATAAAGGCCACTTCGCCGCCCCGCTTCTGGGCCTCAGCCACAATGTGAAGGGCCAGGGTGGTCTTACCGGAAGATTCCGGGCCATAAATCTCAATGATACGTCCACGGGGCACACCGCCGATCCCCAGGGCAATGTCCAGAGACAGAGAACCGGTGGGGATAGCATCCACCACGATGCCGGTGTTCTCTCCCAGGCGCATAATGGAGCCCTTTCCGTAGGTGCGCTCAATCTGGGCCATGGCGGTTTCCAGGGCCTTTTTCTTATCAGAAGCGGGAGTCGCCGCCTCGATAACAGGTTTTTTGGTTGCCATACTGCTCAATCCTTTCTTCCACTCCGGCCTGCGGCCGTGGGGGATTCAGACCGCCCCGGCGATCCTTCCCTTTTTCCTATTCAGGATAGGCTATTTTCTGTCCGTTAAAACGGACTTCTCTTTTTCGAATGGGGGCTTTTTCAGCCGGTATCAGCTGTTGATGGTGCCCTCTACCACCCGCCAAATTCCCTGGGTATCGGCCGTGGTCTTAATGTCTTCAAAACCGTTCTGGGCCAGGATGTCCTCCACCTGGGGAGCCTGTCCAATGCCCACCTCAAAAATCAGGGTTCCCCCCAAACGCAGGGCAGATTTCCATTTTGAGGCAATAAAGCGGTAGAAATCCAGTCCATCTTCCCCGCCGTCCAGGGCCATGTGGGGCTCATAGTCCCGCACCGAGACATCCAGCGTCTCGATGTCCGCGGTGGGAATGTAGGGCGGATTGCAGACGATCACATCAAAATCCCAAAGGGTGGAGCTAGGGGGCTCCATGGCGTTTACCGACAGGCAGGTCACGCGGGCATTGAGCTCATTGCGCCGCACGTTCTGCTTGCACACCCGCAGCGCTCCCTCGGACAGCTCGCCCAATACCACCCGGCACTGGGGGGCGTTGGCGGCCACGGCCAGGCCTACACAGCCGCTGCCCGCGCACAGATCCAGCACCCGCGCGCCTTCTCCAGACTCCCGGGCCTTTAAAATTCCCCGTTCTGCCAACACCTCTGTATCCATCCGGGGGATCAGCACGTCGTGGGACACGTCCATGGGCAGGCCGTAAAACTCCCACTCCCCGATGATATAGGCCACCGGTTCTCCGGCCAGGCGGCGTTGGACCAGCTCGTCCACCCGGCGCTCCAGCTCGGCCGAGACATACAGAGACATGTCCCGGTAAAGCTGCTCCCGGCTCTTATCCGCGGCATAGCACACAATTTCCCTGGCTTCCAGCTGGGCATTGTCCACCCCTGCCTTTCTCAGGCGGGTACGGGTATCCAGAAACAGGTTATTATAGGTGGTCGCCATTTTCCTTCACCTTCTCCAACATTCTCTCTATCTCAGTCCAGCCGGGTAATACCGCAGACAGGCCGCGCAGCCTATCTCTTTGCCCTGCTGCTGTGCTCCAAGCTCCCCTATGGGCCTAAGCTTCGCGCTTCTTAGGGGTCACGCTGCGCTTTGGGCCCATGGCCGGGTCGCTTTCCCTTCGCCTCGGGCGCAAAACAGTCCCGCTTGCCGCGGTCCTTCGTTTTTTTGCCCTCGCTGCGCTCCAAGCTCCCCTATGGGCCTAAGCTTCGCGCTTCTTGTTACCATGCGTCAGATCCCTTTTCTTCGGGCAAGACCAGCTCAAGGGCCTTGATCCCCACCTCGATCATGGAATCATCCGGCTCAAAGGTGGTAAAATTCTGAAGCCAAAGGCCCGGAGCCGTCAGGATCTTCGTGATCGGGCCATCATGACGGCCTGCCCACCGGTTAAACTCATAGCTAATGCCCACAATGAGAGGCAACATAGCCAGATGGGCCAGGAAACGCAAAATCGCGTTATGTACCGGCCAGATGGCAAAAACCGCCGTGGATACCAAAATAGAAATGGCAATGACCATGAACAAAAAGCTGGTGCCGCAGCGGGGATGATGCCGGGGCTGCTTGCGCACATTTTCCACGGTCAGGGGCAGCCCCGCCTCATAGCAGAAAATGGTCTTATGCTCCGCGCCGTGATAGGAAAAGACACGTTTCATCTCCTTCATATGGGAGCATAGGGCCAGATAGGC
>CAUFAM010000118.1 GCA_959022875.1 uncultured Oscillospiraceae bacterium
TTTATCTATGAGAGCGACACCCTGCCCGAGGACTTTGTCTGCCCCATCTGCCGCCGTCCCGCCAGCGACTTTGAGCCGCTTGGCTGAGATTTTAGGAAAGGAGATTGACACACATGAAACTGGTTTGCGATCTGTGCGGCTTCATCTATGATGAGGCCGTGGAAGGCCCCATGCCCGACGATTATGTCTGCCCCCTGTGCGGCGCCGACAAGAGCCACTTCGAGCCTGAGAAGTAAAACCCCACAAAAAAAGCCGCCGGAGGATGTCCTCCGGCGGTTTTCTATTGTAACGCCTCACCGCACCATGGCCTCGGGGGCTACGTTGCGGGTGTGGCGGATCTCTTCCCAGACGGTGGTGTTCTTGGCAAAGCTCAGCGCGGTAATGGGAATCCAGGTGAGCAGGAACAGCCAGTAGACCCCCAGGGCGGGCAGCACCCGGCGGTCCCACTTCCCCTCCAGGGTGATGACGATGGCCGCCAGAGCGGTGGCCGTGAGGGCGGCGGAGCCCAGGTTGGCCGCTGCGGCCGCCAGAGCGGCCAGGATGGCCCCCTGTACGGTCAGGCTGCTCATGGCCGCCGCCAGGGCCCCCACCGCCAGACTGGCCAGGGCGGAAATCTGATAGGCGGGGATCAGGAGGGTGGCTCCCAGGTCGGCCAGGGTAAGCCGGGGCTCCCGGCCCATGCTCCGGGCCACCGCCGGGAAATAGGCCCGGGCCACCTGGATGGTGCCGCTGGTCCAGCGGCGGCGCTGCTTGAAGGACTGCTCCCAGGAGTTGGGCTGCTCGTCATAGGTGATGGCCTTCGGCACCCAGCGCACCCGCTCCCCCGCCAGGATGGTCTGGGCAGTGAGCTCCAGATCCTCGCTGATGGTGTGGGCCTGCCAGTCCCCCAGCTCATCCAGCAGCCGCTGGGACACCATAAAGCCCGTCCCGCCGATCATGGCCGAGCCCTTCAGGGCGCTTCGACCGGCGTTGTGGAAGCGGTTCATCATCCAGTAGTAGATGGAGTAGCAGCCGGAGATGGCGGTATCATAGGGATTCTTGCTGTCCCGGTAGCCCTGGGCCGCCCGGGCCCCGGCCATGTAGGCGTGGTTCATCTCCATAAGGAAGTCCTTGTGGACCAGGTTGTCCGCGTCAAAGACGCAGTAGGCGTCGTACCGGCGGCCCCGGAGGCGGTGGTAAGCAAACTGCAAAACCTCCCCCTTGCTGTGGGCCTGGCCGGGAAACTCCAGCACCTTGGCCCCGAAGCTCCGGGCGGCCAGGGCGGTGTTGTCGGTGCAGTTGTTGGGGATGACCCAGATGTCGTAGAGCTCGGGGGGATAGTTCTGGGTGAGCAGGCTGTTGATGAGCGGGCCGATGACCAGCTCCTCATTGCGCGCGGCAATGAGCACGGCAAATTTGGTCCGGGCGGGGTGCCAGCCGTAGTCCTCCGCTTTCTTCCAGCACAGAGCCCCTCCGGCCAGATACCAAAGGCCCCACAGGGCCATCACGGCCCCCATGGCCCCCGTCAGAGCCAGAGCGGCGGGAAATAACCAATTCATAATCATACCTCCCTGAGGATTTTACACCTGGATTCTAACAGGGGAATGTTAAGGTTGGGCTGGGAAAAGCTTTAAGATTTGATAAAGTTTTCTTAAGAAAATCCTGGCATTGCCCATTTACACCGGATTTACAACGGACGACAAAAGTTTACATTTTCTTCATTTGACAGTTTTGACGAAATCAGCTATACTTTAATTGTACATTATGCCGGACACCCACCCAAGGCACCAAAATGAAGAGATCCAAAAAGGCTACCTCGGGGCGGCCTTTTCTGCTGTCCGGCCCTCAGCCCTCTTCGGCGGGCCCGGAAAAGGAGGTCAATTTGCTTCGATTTGAACATGTAAACCTGTCCTACGGCGGGCAGAAGATTTTAAATGACATATCCTTTGACATCCAGGAGGGCCAGTTTGCCGTCTTCATCGGCCCCTCGGGCTGTGGCAAAACTACTACCCTGAAGATGATCAACCGCCTCATCCAGCCCGACAGCGGCCACATCTATCTGGACGGCAAGGACATCTCCACCATCGACCGCTATGAGCTGCGGCGGCACACAGGCTACGTCATTCAGCAGATCGGCCTGTTCCCCAACATGACCGTCCACCAGAACATCTGCGTGGTGCCCAAGCTTCTGAAGTGGCCCCGTGACAAGTGCGACCAGGTGGTGCGGGAGCTTCTGGAGATGGTGGGATTACCCTATGACCAGTACGCCCACAAGTACCCCGGCGAGATGTCCGGCGGCCAGCAGCAGCGCATCGGCATCCTCCGGGCCCTGGCCGCCTCCCCGCCGGTGGTGCTCATGGATGAGCCCTTCTCCGCCCTGGACCCCATGACCCGCCGCTCCCTCCAGCTGGAGGTGAAGAACCTTCAACAAAAGCTCAATAAGACCATCATCTTCGTCACCCACGACATGGAGGAGGCCCTGGACCTGGCCGACGTCATTATCTTCATGGACCACGGCCACATCGTCCAGATGGCCCCGCCGGAGGAGATGCTGGAGTCCCCCGCCACCGACCAGATCCGGGAGTTTTTGGGCAAGCACCACACCGGCCCCTCCCCCGCCGAGCTCACCGTGGACCACTTCATGCGCACAGGCATTGTCACCGTCAACCAGAACCGGGGCATCAACGAGTGCGTCAGCCGCATGCAGCACTACAACGTGGACACCCTGCTGGTGGTGGACGAGTACCGCCGGTATCAGGGCACCGTCTCCATTGCCGACATCCGCCTCACTGGACATGTGGTCAAGACCATCGGCCCCCTGGTGCGCAGCAACACCCCCGTGGTCCGCGTGGGGGACAACGCCAAGGAGTGCTTCGAGCAGCTCATCTCCAGCGGTTTCCCCTATCTGGTGGTTCTCAACGAGGACCAGACCGTGGCGGGCATCGTCACCAAGACCAGTATGGCCTCCGCCATGGCCGAGCAGCTGTGGGGGTGAGACCATGAACGATGTTCTAAGCTCCATTCTCCACGCCACTCTGGTTCACACCGGCTACACCCTGGCATGCGTGGCCATCGGCTTTGTGCTGGGGGTGTCCATCGGCATAGGCCTGTCCCGGCTGCCCACCCTGTCCCGGTATCTGCTGCCTCTGCTGTCCATTCTAAACACCGTGCCGGGCATCGTCTTCATCGGCCTTCTCTTCATCTACCTGGGCCTCACCCCCGCCACGGTGATCATCGCCCTGTCCATCTACGCCATGTTCCCGGTGCTGAAAAACACCGTCACCGGCCTCAACGGGGTAGATCAGCAGTATAAAGAGGCCGCCCGGGGCTGCGGCATGAACCAGCTTCAGCGCCTGTGGCGGGTGGAACTGCCCCTGGCCCTGCCCTCCATCATCGGGGGCCTGCGCATGTCCACCGTCTACACCGTCTCCTGGGCGGTGCTGGCCGCCATGATTGGCCTGGGCGGCCTGGGCGACTACATCTATCAGGGGGTCAGCTCCAACAACAACACCCTGATCCTCCAGGGGGCTATCCCCGCCGCCATCCTGGCTCTTGTGCTGGGGGCCCTGGTGGATCTGCTTCAGCGGTACGTCACCCGGCGCACCATGGGGAAAGGCGGGGTGGTCAAATGAGTCTTTCCATGATTTGGGATCACCTGTCCCTGGTGCTCTCCGCCCTCACCCTGGCCATCGCCGCCGGGGTGCCCCTGGGCCTTCTGGCCTACCTGTCCCCCAAATTGGGAAAAATCATCCTCTGGGTGGTGGACCTTATTCAGACCGTCCCCGCCCTGGCCCTGCTGGGCCTTATCATGGTGGTCATGGACCCCGGCTCCCTGCTGCCCATCGTGCGCAACACCTGTCTGGGCCTTCAGCAGGTGCCCGGCCACCTGAAGGAGGCCGCCGCCGGCATGGGCATGCGCCGCAGCTACCGTATGACCCATGTGGACCTCCCCCTGGCCTTCCCCATGGTGGTCACAGGCATCCGCATCGCCGCCGTCAACGCCATCGGCACCGCCGTCTTTGCCGCCTTTGTGGGCGGAGGCGGCCTGGGCGGGCTGTTCTACACCGCCATCCGCCAGAAGGACACCCCCATGCTCCTGGCCGGTACCGGCGTGCTCATGCTCATGGCCCTGGTGCTGGACGCGGGGCTTGGGTATGTGGAGCGGCGTCTGTCCTCCCAAAGCCGCAAAAAGCTCCCCGGCCCGGTGAAGGCAGCAGGGGCGGGAGCCCTGGCTCTGGCCGGGGTGGCCCTGGTGGCCTACACCCTTATGCCCGCCGACACCTCCGGCCAGCTCACCCTCTATGACGGGGACTACTCCGAGGTAAAGCTCATGCACTCCATGGTGGAGCAGTTGGTGGAGGACAAAACCGACCTGGAGGTGGTCATTCTGGACCAGATGACCCAGGTCAACAACCACAATGAGCTCAAGGGGGAAAACCCCAGCTGTGACCTCATGTTCAGCTACGACGGCACCATCCTCACCACCTTTATGGGTATGGACACCACCGACATTCCGGAAGGAGAAACCCTTTACGACTTTGTCAACGAGACGGTCAGCCAGCGGGAGGGCCTGCACATGCTGGGCAAGGTGGGCCTCAACAACACCTACGCCATCGGCGTGACCCAGGATGTGGTGGACCAGTACGGCGTGAGCAAAATTTCCGACCTGGTGCCCATTGCCCCCTCCCTCCGGTTTGGGGCGGAGCACGAGTTCTTCACCGAGGAGGGCAGCATGAAGTACCAGCCCTTCGTGGACTACTACGGCCTGAACTTCCAGTCGGCCACTCCCGTGGACGTGGTGCTCAAGTATAACGCCGTGGAGTCGGGCTCCTTTGACGCCATGGTGGTCTACGCCACCGACGGGCTGAACAAGCGGGCGGGTCTCACCATTCTGGAGGACGACCTGAGCTTCTTCCCCGAGTATTACGGGGCCTTCCTGGTGCGAAACGACCTCTTTGAGGACTTCTACGACGCGGCCCCCAACCTGGAACAAGTGCTGGAGCTGCTCACCGGACAGGTGAGCAGTGAGGACATGGTGGA
>CAUFAM010000119.1 GCA_959022875.1 uncultured Oscillospiraceae bacterium
TCCATGGCCGTCATCCGGGCCTGCTGCTCGCTGCAAAAGCTGTCGATGAGGGCGCTATAAATAAAGCCGGAGAGATAGCTGTGCATGATGCGGTTGAGCACCACCGTGGGAGAGGGGTCAAATTCAAAGGGGACCGACACCTTCTTCTCCTTTTCCGGCGGGGCAAAATAGGTTCTGTGGAAGGGCAGAAGCCGGGTGGAATGGACCCGGGCGCTCATGCCGTTTTCCATGTCCGTATAGACAATAAAAATCTTCTTCAGCTGCCCGGCGTCATACTGGTCCAGCAGCATGGCGCTGATCTCCCGGGCCCGGTCCAGGGTGGGATTCTGGGCGGTATAGAGAAACATCCGCTCCACCGGGATGTGGTGCTGGGTGAAAAAGCGCCGCCCGTACTCCCCCACCACAAACAGCTTCATGTCCTTGTGCTCCTCCAGAAGCCGCTGGGCCTCCTTCAGCACATTCTGGTTGTAGGCCCCGGCCAGGCCCTTGTCCGCCGTAATTACCAGACAGCCGTAGGTCCCCACAAGTTCCGGTTCCTGGTCTGGGGGATAAAAGTAGTGGCTGTCCACGTCGTTGACAGTGCGAAACACCCGCTTGATTTCGCTGCGCAGGGCGTCAAAATAGGGCCGGGTCTGCTCCAGCTCGCTGCGGGCCTTTCTAAGCTTGGTGGAAGCGATGAGGTACATGGCGTTGGTGATTTTCCGGGTCTGCTGAATGCTGTCGATTCTGCTTTTGATTTCCGTTGTGGTTCCATGGCCTTTACCTCGTTTCTGCCGGAGAAGTACTGGCCAGCCGCTTTTCCACAAAGGCGCGGGACAGATCCACAATGGACTGCATATCCTCATCGGTCAGCTGCCCGGTCTGGTCAATGCGCCGGCACAGGCTGCCGGCGGTGCGCTCCATGTCGGCCAAAAGCTCCCTGCGAACGCCATCCATCTGCCCAACGGGCACGTCCTGGAGCACATGGTTGAGAGCCGCCACCAGGAGGATCACCTGCTCATGCTGGCACAGGGGATGGGATTGCCTCTGGCGCAGCAGGCGCATAAGGCCCTGGCCGTAGCGCAGCTGTTTCCGGGTCAGCTCGTCCAGATCGCTGGAAAACTGGGTAAAGACCTCCATCTCCCGGTACTGGGCCAGGTCCAGGCGGAGGGCGCCGGCCGCTTTTTTCATGGCCTTGGTCTGGGCGTCGCCGCCCACACGGGACACGGACAGGCCCACGTTGACCGCAGGCCGCTGGCCGGAGAAGAACAGGTCGCTCTCCAGGAAAAACTGTCCGTCGGTGATGGAGATGATATTGGTGGGAATATAGGCGGAGACATCCCCGGCCTGGGTCTCCACGATGGGCAGGGCGGTCATACTGCCGCCCCCTCGCTCCTGGGAGAGGTGGGCCGAGCGCTCCAGCAGACGGGAGTGGAGGTAGAACACGTCACCCGGGTACGCCTCACGGCCGGGGGAGCGCCCCAGCAGCAAACTCAGGGCCCGGTAGGCGATGGCGTGCTTGGACAGGTCGTCATAGACGATGAGCACGTCCCTGCCCTGCTCCATAAAATACTCCCCCAGGGCACAGCCGGCATAGGGGGCAATGTATTGCAGGGTGGCAGAGTCGCTGGCCGAGGCGCTGACCACGATGGAGTAGTCCATGGCGCCGGATTTCTCCAGGGTCTGCACAATCTGAGCCACGGAGCTTGCCTTCTGGCCAATGGCCACATAGATGCACACCACGTCCTTCCCCTTCTGGTTGAGCATGGTAGCTCTGGATCAGGGCGTAGAGCAAGGTAAACAGCACGGCCACCACAACCGGAAGGACAAAGCTCAGCTGGATGTAATAGTACACAAGCTCCGTCACCAGAAGTCCGCTGAGCAGCGCTCCGAAGAGCCGGAAGCTCATGGAAATGAGCAGAGAGATTTCCTTTAGGGCGCTTCCAATGCCCCGCACGCCGTTTCCGGCAACCGCGCCCGAGACAATGACCAGGTAGGACAGTACCCCCAGCATAATGGCTCCATTGACGTCGGACAGGGGCGCAGGGAGGGTGACGGAATGCCCCGCCGCGGAAACCGCCTGAACGCCAAACAGCTCAAACAGCGTGCCAAAGAAAATGTAGGCCCCGGCGGCAAACAGATACGCCCCCAGAAAGCCGTTGCGCCACGGGCTGTTGCTCTTGGCCAGGCCGTCAAAGAGGCTCACCGCCTCCTCCAGCAGCAGCTGCACCCGCCCGGGCACATACTGAAACTTGGGGATCACAAAAATCCGAAGCAGCGCCGCGGCAGCCAGCAGCACCAGGCACAGGGCGATCCACAGCAGATAAAAGCGCTTATTGACTTGCTTCATGTTCATTCCTTCTTTTCCTGCTTAGCTGCTTCAACCCACAGTGCGGCTGCTCTTCAGTCCCTGATAGTAGCCGTCCACATAGATCATATACACCATTCCGCCCACCACATAGGCAATGGCCGTCACCGCAAACCCGGAGGTCAGACCGATGGACTCCTGCATAAAGCCCATGAGCAGCGAGCCAATGCCAATGCCGATGTCGTAGGAGAGCATATAGGTGGAGTTGGCCACGCCCCGCTGGGGCGCGGGAGTGGTGCCGGTGACGAAGGACTGGAACAGGGGCTGGAGAATACCGTAGCCAAGACCGAAGAAGAACCCGGCCGCCAGCAGATGGACGCCGGTGGTCAAAAACAGGAAGCTGAGCATGGTGAGGATGAGCACCACCAGGCTGGCATAGACCAGGGGGCGGTGCTTGCCTGCGTCAATGGCCTTCTGGGTAGAGGTCTTGGAGAGAAGCATACCCACCACCAGGCAGATATAGAAATAGTGCAGGTACCCCATAATGTCCTTCTCCTGGGCCAGGATGGAGGAGTAGGCAATGACCGCGCCGTAGGGGATCATCAGAAACATCATGTTCAGCATGAAGGGGGCAGCGGGGCCGTAGAGGGACTCCTTCAAGGAGAACTTTTTCCGCTCTACCTTGGGATACTTCAGCCGGCAGCAGGACACGCAAATGAGCGCGGCCACCGTAATGCCGAAAATGGTGAGGAAGGAGGCCTGGCTGCTCATATTGCTCTGGACCTGAAGGCCCACATAGGGACCCACCGCCATGCCGATGGACACCGTGAAGGCAAAGCGGCTGATGCCCTCAGTGATCCTGGCCACCGGCGGCACGTCACCGGCCATGGTCATGGTGGCAGAGGCGCACACGGAGTAAACCGCGCCCATGTAAAGCCGCACCACAATCAGCAGCCCAAACACCGGAAAAATCAGAAAGGCCGGGAAGGACAGGCAGAATAGGGCCAGAAACAGCAGATAGACCCGATAGCGGTTAAAGTTGTCCAGCAAATAGCCCGCCACCGGACGAAACAGCACCGTGGCCACGGACATAGCAGTCAGAACAATGCCCACCTTGGAGCCTGTGATGCCGATTTCCGCACAGTAGACCGGGATAATGGGGATGGAGGCATAAAATGCCGCCAGCACCAGCAAATTGGTAATAAACAGAAGGATAAACCTCCTGTTCCAGATCTTTTCCGCTTTTTCCATACAAGCAAAACTCCTTTTCTCTCGAGACAATAAAAATAGTGGCAAATGCCACTATTTCAATATACCACGGAGAAAATTCCCTGTCAATAGTTAGTTGCAATTGCCACCATTTTTATGGAATTGGCCTCAAAACGTGTTTACAACGGGAAGGCTTCTGCGCTATAATATACGAAACTGGTAAGGGGGCGCACAGGTTGGAACACGTAACCGACAATCCATTTAAGGCAATCTCAATCCTATATCGAAAATCCCACATCTGGCTCAACAACAGCTGCGCCCAATACGGCCTTACCGCGGCCCAGGCGATGGTGATTCTCATTGTCTGCGACTTTCAATCCCTGACCCAGGATGAAATTACCAAGCGCCTGGGACTGGATAAAAGCGTCATCGCTAAAACGGTGACCAAGCTGGAAGAAATGGGCTTTCTGGTGCGCACGCCCAATCCCAAGGACAAGCGGACCTACTGCATTGAGCCCACCGAGCAGTCCTGGGCCGCCTACCCGGCGGTCAAAGAGCAAATTGACATCTGCTTTCAGCGCATGACCTGCCAGATGTCCCCCGAGCAGCAGGCACAGTTCAAGCAGCTGCTGCTCCTGGCCGTCCAGGCCACCATTGCCCAGGAGGACGGCGCCCTGGAGCTTTGACGGGCGGACATTCCTTTGCCCTGCATAGCCCTCCCCCGGAAAAACCAAAAGCCCCCTGCCCAGACGGTTCCAATCACCGTCACCGGGCAGGGGGCTTGTTTGATGGGTCTGTGGCAGGTTTAGCCATGGGAGGCAGAAAAGAAGCGTGGGATGTGCTTTGCAATGAAATAAAAAAACTCGTTGCAAGCGATCTCTCGCTTACAACGAGTTGGTGCGGCTGACGGGAGTCGAAAATGCCCACTCTTTTTTCCGCTCCTTTTCCTGTCCCCTGTACCCCTTGATATGACTGGTTTTTCCGTCTCTTTGTTCTTCTCCGCTCTGCTTCTCTCTGCCCCCGTCAGACCAAAATAACGACCAAACAACGGCCCAAATTGGGACAGAAAAAACCGGGGATCACTCCCCGGTTTTCATCCATGCCCAGCTCCTAAATGACCTCCCGCAAAGGATCAGCCACAGCCGGGCAGCTCTCGTAAATCTCGCACGGGTCTAAATCCACACAGGCGCATGGATCACGGTCACCGTTCACATCCCATGCAACGGTATCATTCAGGACGGTAAGGCGCTGACTGAAAAACTCAGCGTCCTGGAGCGGGGCAAACACCCCGCCCTTTTCCAGCAGGGGCTTTGTGTCCAGCAGGCGGATTGTTCCGTCACTGAAATAGGCGTAGACCGTGAAGTTCTCCCCGGCCACCGCCTGCACTACTTTGGGGATCAAATCCATATTGCCCTCCTTTCTCAGACAAGGGGGTTGATCCGGTTTAGGGGTTTTGCGTCCTTGGACAGCTCCCAGTTCTGCATCAATTCGTCCTGGTGAATTGTACACCACGCCAGT
>CAUFAM010000120.1 GCA_959022875.1 uncultured Oscillospiraceae bacterium
GCCCAGTGCCAGGGCAGCTGGAAGGTCCACAGCAGGGTGACCACCTGTTTGAGATCCTGCGCGCCGGCAAATACCAGATAGGTGTTCCACAGCATGAGAAAAAACATGGCAAAGAAAAAGGCCAGAAAACCATAGCGGAAGGCCTTGCTTTTCATCCAGCGGGGGATGTCTTTCTTTCTGGACAGCCCGAACCGTCCGCCCAGCAATCCAAACAGCTGCCCTCGGCCGCAGTACCGGTTGCAGTAGCCCTTGGTTCCGGAGACCACTGAAATGATCAGCGGCCCAGCCAGGCAAACATGATGTTGAAAAAGCCCAGCACAAGATAGACAAGGGAGACAATCCAGAGATAGTCATACCAGTGCTTTTTCATTGTGCCACCTCCCGCAGTTCGATGACGCTGGCCGGGCACTCCCGGACACATTTTCCGCACCCCACGCAGCGTTCTGGGTTGACCTGGGCTGCAATGCCCCGGACAATCTCAATGGCCTGCAGTGGGCAGACCTTCACACAGCATCCGCAGGCCACACAGGCCTGCCGGTCTACGACGGCTTTGCGCCGAAGGGTTCCTGAACTCATATACTGCCTCCCTCATTTTGGTGGTCGTATGGTAACACAAACGATATGCGTGCGACTGTGACCAAATCACACAAGAAAAAAGAAAAGAGGCTAACCCTCAAGGGTTAGCCTTCTTTTCTTGCCGGTGGATGGTGAACCGGCGTGAGAGGAGAAAAAGACGCATAATGTACTATGCTGGAAAGCGGACCGGTTTGGATGGAACCTGCCCGCGTGAGAAACGAAGCGTTGGCTTATCGATGAAAATCAAGGGAAAATGCTTTGTAATATCCAGTCAGGGCATATTCAAACCGAGTCAACCAACTTTTTTTCATACGAAGTCCTCCCTTTCTTTTCCGTTTTATTTCAGATTGTTTCGTGTGTTCACTTCCTGGAAGTTAGGTTATTGTAGCACAGAACTCGAAAAAGATAAAATACATATGTTGTTGCAATTATCATATATTTTTTATATGATAAGAGGGGAGGGGAGAGCCATGGAACTGAGAACGCTTCGCTACTTTGTGACGGTGGCACAGGAACTGAATATCACCCGCGCCGCCCAGAAGCTGAACATCAGCCAGCCGCCGCTGAGTTATCAGATTCAGAAGCTGGAAGAGGATTTGGGTACCACATTGTTTATCCGGGGAAAACGAAAGCTTCAGCTGACGGACGATGGAGTGCTGCTTTTGCGTCGGGCCATGCAGATTCTGGATTTGTCGGATAAGACGCGCCAGGAGATTCAGGCCAGGAAAAATGAGATGACAGGAACCCTCTATCTGGGGCTGGTGGAGGGGCGGGCGCCCTATCTGGTGGCCAGGTGGATTGCCCAGTTCCGGAAAAAATATCCCTTGGTGCGCTACCACCTCTGGAACGGCAGCAGCGACGATGTACTGCTGCGCCTGAGCCGGGGATTGGTGGACCTGGCGGTCATCGCCGCACCCTATGACACCGAGCATCTCTCCGGCTTTTCCGTCGGGGAAGAGCCATGGGTCGCCATCATTCCCGGCGGGCACCCATTGGCAAAAGAGCCTGGGGACCAGGTTTCGCTGCGTTCTCTGGTAGGACAGCCGCTGATTGTCCCATCCCGCAAGTCAAGAATTCAAGCCATCGTCCAGTGGTTTGCCACTATTAACGCCGAGCCGGAAATTCTGTGTGAAATGTCCAACTATCTGGACGCAGTGGCACTGTCGGAGCAGGGGGTCGGGATCAGCATTTTTCCTCTGACGACCAAGACAAGAAATCCCTTGGTCCGGCCCAAAGTGATTGTGGAACCGGCCAGAAAGGTGGAGTATGTCCTGGTGTGGAACAAACAGAGCGCCCCCCTGGGCGCCGCGGCCGCCTTCATGCAGGAGGTAGAGGAGTACTGCGCCGGAAGACAGGCGGGGGAAATCCAGGGAGAGGACAGTTTGCTTTTGTAAGAAAACAGGAACAAAAACGGCTGAGAAACATATTCGATGTTTCTCAGCCGTTTTTTATACCATACGGGCCCGAAAGACAGACGTATCCGGGCAGGGCTATCAGATGGCCAGCAGGCTGCGCAGGGCGTTAATGCGGTTTCGGCCAATGGGCAGCACGCTGGAAACCCCTTGCAGCCGCAGGGCAAAGCTGGAGTTGTTCCAGGGGAAAATGTCCTGGATATAGCGGGTCTGGACCAGACAGGTCTTATGAATGCGGTAAAAGCCGCAGCACCCTAGGCGCTTTTCGTACTCACCCAGAGAGGAGTTGTCGGTAAAATCGCCGGTTGTGGTGTGGAGAGTGCAGCCGCGCCCCGAGCCGTCTGTCTCGATATAAAGGATGGAAGAGACGTCGATCAGGGTGGTGTGCCGGTTGGAGTTGATGGCAATGCGGGAAGGGGGCTGGGGAGCAGGAGGAGGCGTTGGGGCGGCGGGAAAGCGGGCGAGCACCTGGCGCAGCCGGTCCGGGTCAAAGGGCTTCAGAATATAGTCGTCCACCTGAAGCTCAAAGGCCTGAAGGGCGTACTCAGAGTAGGCGGTGGCAAAAATGATCTTGGCCTTGGGCATGAGCTTACGGGCCACCGAGGCCACGGTGGTTCCCTCCACATCCCCCAGGTGTATGTCGATAAACAGCAGATCAAAGGCGTCGCGATCCAACAGGGACAGAGCCTGAGCACCGTTGGAGGCCTCTACAATGTCTGCTTCGGAGAGAAACTGCCTGAGCTGGTGAATCAGCTCGCTGCGGGAGTGTTTTTCGTCGTCGAATACTGCAATTCGCATGATACGCTGCTCCTTCCTGGTTCAGAGGGTGGGACAACGGGGATGGAAAAGCTTACGGTGGATCCGGCGGGGGTACTGGTGATGTCAAAACGGCACTGGCTGCCGTAAATTGTCCGCAGACGCTTTCTTACGTTGAACAGTCCGGAAAAACTCTGGTCATTGGGGTCGTTGAGGGCCTGAAGTACATGGGGCGGGAAGCCGTGCCCCCGGTCGGAGACACTTACGTGAATTTGGCCATTCTTCTGGAGAATTTCAAGATTAACATACCGCTCGTCGATGGCTGTGCGGCCATGACGCACGGCATTTTCCACCAGAGGTTGGAGAAGAAGGGGAGGAAGCTGGCATTCGGTCAGATCATCGGGCAGAGTCATAGTGACATGGATATCTCCCTCAAAGCGGGCCTGGGCCAGGGTGAGGTAGTTATCCACATTGGACAGTTCATCTTTTAAGGGAACCAGATTTTGGTTGATGGACAGGGTCTGGCGGAAATAGTTGGCCAGAACCAGAATGAGCTCTCTGGCCCGACCGGGGTCAGTGCGGCAGAGGGAGGAAATTGTGTTCAGTGCGTTATAGAGAAAGTGGGGGTTAATCTGGGACTGAAGGGCGCGGAATTCAGCCAGCTGCCGCAAGTGGCTCTGCTTCTGGGCGTCTCCCAGTTCCAGCATGGTGGAGAACAGACCGGCCAAGCCGTCCGCGGTGCGGATATCCGCGTCCAGAACGAGATTGCGGCCCATGGGTACAATCAGAATAAGAGAGCCGATGATGTAGCTGTCCCGGGTAAGGGGGGCGGCGATGATGGCGTGGCTGGGTGGGAGAGCGGCGGGGTAGTTTGGGCTGGAGCATTCACACACCTCCAGCTGTCCAGAGTCGATGGCCTGGCGGCAGGGGAATGGTAGCGCGTCTGCGGGAAGGGTGATGCCGCTTTCCGCTAAGATCTTGCTGCGGTCGGTAATGACCACCATTACGTTGGGGATGGTCTCCCGGATAATGTCCGCTGCCCGCTGCAGCCCTGGGATATGTTCCATCCCCTCCCGCAGGTGGGGCAGGCATTTTTGGGCGATGTACAAAGCGATGGACTGCTGTTCCACCAATTCGATGGTCAGATCCCGGTTGAGGCGGTCCAAAGTGGCTACAAAAAGGACGACGCCCAAGGAGTTAATCAGGATTTTGGGCAGCAGGATGGTTTTTTCCAGCAGGAACACCGCCTCAAAGGGGCGGGCAATGAGAAAGAGTACGATGCATTGCAGCAGCTCACAGAGAGTGGCAGCGGCAATGAGGAAGGGGGCCCGGCGGTTGCTTTTCAGACGCAGATAGGGCTTGTGCAGAACGGCGCCCACAATGCCGAACAGAAAGGTTCCCACCCCGCAGGCCAGGGACGTAAAGCCTTCGGGATTAAAAAGATAGCGATGGATTCCGCTGATAAGGCCCGTTGCCAGCCCGGGAAACGGCCCGCCGATGAGCCCGGCCACCAGGGTGCTCACCACCCGGGTGTTGACCACCGCGCCCTGAAGCTCCAGACCGGTATAAGTACAGGAAATGGAGGAAAGGGAAAAGAGTACCACCAGCATTAGCTGCTGATGCAAGGAATGCTGCTGACGTTTCAGAACCAGGCGGAAGGGGCGGATTTCGGTGAGCACTGTGGCCACCAGAAGCAGAAAACTGATGTTAAGCAGGAGGGAAACCAGCAGATTGTCCGACATAGGTGCTCCCCATTTCCATCGTCAGATTTTACAATGCGATTGTTTAAAGAATATCATAAACGGTTCAAGATTACAAGAACAGCAGCATGATTTCCGTTCCCACAGCGAAATCAACCGTTAACACACTGTAGTATGCCGGATACCCGTATTTCGTTGACAGTGAATAAACTGTGAATAAAATATGAACTGAAAACACGTGTCCGCAGAGAGAGACGGCTTGTTTCCATCACCCCTTGGGACGGGCGGCGGGGACGGATTTTCATCAACAGAGGGAATTTATAGAAAAGGAGAAATGTACATGAAAAAGATTCTTGCTCTTGCCCTGGCGGCCTGCATGATGCTGACTGTGGTCAGCTGCGGCAACTCCTCCTCCGGCAGCGCCGGATCTGCTTCCGCCGGAGCCTCTTCTTCTGCTCCTGCCGGATCTCAGGGCGGCGACAGTGAGAAGGGCCTGACCGCCGACGAGCGCGCGGCTGAGTGTGTCACCTTGGGCACCGGCCCCACCTCCGGCATCTACTTC
>CAUFAM010000121.1 GCA_959022875.1 uncultured Oscillospiraceae bacterium
GGCAATCTCCAGCTGGAGGCGGCGCATACGGTCCTGCTCCTCCTGCTTGCGCTTGTTGCCGAAGTTGCCGCCCTGCTTGCCACCACGCTGGCGCTGGGCGTTGCGGCCCTGGAACTTCTGCTTGCCGCCGCCCTGGGTCTGGCGCTCGGAGGTGAAGGACTCCAGGCGCTCGTCGTACTTGTCCAGGTTCACCGCCGGGCCGCCCCGGGTGTCCACCACCTTCTTCTCACGCACACTGGTGGAGGGGCGCTGGACGGTCTCGGTCTGGGGCTTCTGGGGGGCGGGAGCGGGCTTCTCCTGCTTGTGCTCGGCGGGGGCCTTCTTCTCCTCGGCCTTCTTCTCGGCGGGCTTGGGCGCGGCCTTCTCGGCCTTGGGCTCATGGTAGGTATCGGCATAGACCGACTCGATGGAGTCGATCTGGTTGTGCTGGGTCAGATACTCAAAGACAATGGACAGCTCCTCATCGGTGAGAGGCTGCATATGGTTCTTGGGGGCGTGGCCATATTCGGTCAGGATGTCCATGACCTCTTTGGAGGGCAGCTCTTTGCCGCCCTTCTTAAAATCCTTGGCCACCTTGTGAATGGGGTATTTTATCATCATATCGGGAAGCCACCTCGTTTCTTAGGGTTTCCGGAAGGTTCCGGTGAGCCGTCTGCGGCCGGGTCCGGGGGTATGTCCCTTGGGACGCTGGGCCTGATCGGCTTTGGGGTTCTGGGGCTTTGCCCCCTTGGGCGGGGCAGAGCGGCCCTTGGCCCCTTTGGGACGGGAGGTGGATTCCTCCCCCTCTTGCTTCACGGGAGGCGGGGCCCAGGGATGTTTTTTCCCCTTTCCCTCCCGCAGGTTCTTTTCATGCTGGCGCTGCTCCTTCTGCCGGCGCAGCACCTTGTCGGCCTTTTGGCGAAGCTGCCGGGCGGCAGCCTCATACTTCTCCGGGTCCCGGGCGCGCAGCTTTTCGCTGATGGCCGCAGAAAATCCCGCGTCCGTCAGGGCCAGCATGGCGCAGGAGCTGCGCCCCAGCTGAAAGCCCAGCTCCTCCTTGGTGAAGGGCAGCTCCAGCCACATCACGTTGCCTGCCTCCCCGAAGTGGGCGGCCCGGCGGTAGGTGTTGGGGGCGGCATCGGCGGCCAGGAGAACCAGTCTGGCCTGGCGGGCGCGGCAGGCCGACCCCACCGGCTCCTCCCCAATCTCCAGCCGGCCGGCCTTTTTGGCCAGGCCCAGCAAATGGAGGATAGGATCATTGGCCATCCTGGGGCACCTCCTTCATCTGCGCCTCCAGCCCAGCCCAGACCTCATCGGGCATCTGGGCGGAAAAGGCCCGCTCCAGGGCACGGCTCTTCCGGGCCTTGGCAAGGCAGGCGGGGTCGGGGCACACATAGGCCCCCCGGCCGGGGAGCTTGCCCTTAAAGTCCAGGGACACGGCTCCCTCGGGTGAGCGGACCACCCGAATGAGCGCCTGTTTCGGTTTCATTTCCCGGCAGCCAAGGCATTGGCGCATGGGTATTTTCTTGGGCACGATTCGCACCACCCTTATGTTGAAATGAATTTATGGTTGGGGATCGTTCGCCGCTGGGGCGAACCCTCTCTTACTCCTCCACAGGGGCCTCGTCGGAGATGGTCTCCTCCTGGGCGCTCTCAGGCTCCTCAATGGGCTCCAGAGGGGCGGAGGCGGGCTTGATGTCGATCTTATAGCCGGTGAGCTTGGCGGCCAGACGGGCGTTCTGTCCCTCCTTGCCGATGGCCAGGGACAGCTGGTCGTCGGGGACCACCACCCGGCAGCTCTTGGCGTCGGGCAGCTCCTCCACGCTCAAAACGTCGGCGGGAGACAGGGCGGCGGCGATATACTTCACGGGGTCCTCGGAGTACTGGATGAGGTCCACCTTCTCCCCCTTCAGCTCCCCGAGCACATTGTCAATGCGCTGGTGCCGGGGGCCAATGCAGGCGCCCAGGGCGTCCACGTTGGGGTCGGCAGACCAGACGGCCAGCTTGGTGCGGGAACCGGCCTCACGGGCCACGGACTTGATTTCCACGGTGCCGTCAAAGATTTCGGGCACTTCCAGCTCAAACAGCCGCTTCACCAGGCCGGGGTGGGAGCGGGAGATAAGCACCTGGGGGCCCTTGGTGGCCTTGCGCACTTCCACCACATAGACCTTCAGCCGCTGGCCCTCCACATACTGCTCGCCCTTTATCTGCTCATTGGCACTCAGGTAGGCATCGGTAAACTCGGAGCCGGAGCGCAGGCGCAGGGTCACCGCGCCGTTGCGGGGGTCAATGCGGGTGATGACGCCGGTGAGCAGCTCGTGCTCCTTGCCGGAGAACTCGTCATAGACCATGCCCTGCTCGGCCTCGCGGATGCCCTGGATGATCACCTGGCGGGCGGTCTGGGCGGCAATGCGGCCAAAGCTCTTGGCCTTGACCTCCATGCGCACCACGTCGCCCAGCTGGGCCTGGGGCAGCACCGTGCGGGCATCCTCCAGGCTGATCTCGGCGGCGGGATTGTCCACCACCTCCACGATCTCCTTCTTCAAAAACAGGCGCACGGTGCCCTTCTCCTCGTCGGCCTCCATCACCAGGTTCTCGCCCACGCCCTCGTGGTCCCGGCGGTAGGCGGACAGCAGAGCCTGGGTCACCTTTTCCATCATGTAACCGGGCTTAATGCCCTTTTCCTGCTCGATCTGGTGGATGGCCTCAAAAAACTCCTTGCCGTCCATCTCGTTGCTGTTGCCCTTTTTCTTTGTCACTCTCTTAGCCACAGTTCTTTCCTCCTAAGGCTCCCAGGGAGCCTGCATTCTATTAAAATCTGGGATAAAGCCGCACCAGGGCGATCTCCTGCTTGGTAAAGGACTGGGACTCATTTCCCACTTCCAGGGTCACCGCCCCGTCCTCATAGCCCCGCAGCAGGCCCACAAACTCCTTCCGGCCCTCCCGGGGGCGGTAGAGCTTCACTTCCACTTCGGCGTCCATAAACTGCGCAAAGTGCTCCGGCTTTTTCAGCACCCGGTCGGCCCCGGCGGAGGACACCTCAAAGGTGTAACTGCCCTCGATGGGGTCCTTCTCATCCAGAAGGTCGGACAGGGGCCGGGAGACGGCCTCGCAGTCGTCAATGGACACGCCGCCTTCCTTGTCGATATACACCCGGAGGAACCACTCCCCCGCTTCTTTTACATATTCCACGTCCCACAGGGAGCACCCCGCTCCCTCCACAATGGGCGCGGCCAGGGCGGCTACCGTTTCCGTTACCTTTGCCATGGAAAAAACCTCCTTCCGATCTGGGTGCTTATCTGGTTTTTTTCAATCAAAAAGAGCGGAGCCTCAACCCCACTCTTACCAATACTACCTTCATTCTGCATATACTATACCATACCCTCTCTTCAAATGCAAGAGGCGGCGGCAACTTTTTTCCAAAAGATGGACGTTTCCAGGCCTTTTCACCCCAAAAAAGAATTTTTTCCAGCTTCTCCGCCCATTTCCGGCCCAGTCAGCACAATTCCGGGACATACTACCCTTCGGATGGAACCTCCACATCTTTTTTTGAGCGGGAGGATACAGGATGAAAAAGCTTGCATTGGCCCTTGCCCTGGCGCTGACCCTCACCGGTACGCTGACGGCCTGCGGCAGAACGGACACCATGAACACCAATTCCAGAAACGGCTCCACCATGACCGGACAGGTCTCCCAGCGCTCGGTCAATCCCTCGGGGAAGGCCTGGGACTATCTGGATGACGCCCGTTACACCGCAGGCTCCAACGGAAAGGTCTACGGCAACGACGGCAACCCCATCACCCGGGATCTGACCCAGGGGGCCCGTGACATCGTCCGGGGCACCGAAAACGCCATGGATGACCTGGGCCGGGGCGTGGGCGACGCGGCCCGTGACGTGGGCAATGGCATGAATAATGCCATGAACAACATGGACAGCGACATGACCAACCAGGCCAAAACCTATTAACCCTTTCTCCTATTATAAACCAATCACCCATAAACAAAAGCGAGGCGGGAGTTCCCGCCTCGCTTTTGTTTATTTTTTCTTCTTGGGCTTGGCCCAGCCCGCCTTGCGCACCGGCTTTCCGGCACCGCTTTTCTTCTCCACGGCGTGGCGGCCATCAAAGCCCTTTGCCGTCTTGTCGGGTTTGCCGCTCTTGCCCTTTCCCCGGGCGGGGGCGGCGTTCTTCTTGCCGGGTACGGCGCTGCGGCGCTCCTTCTCCCCCTGGGCGGCGGGGCTTTGGCCCTTGCCCGGGCGGATGAGGCAGTGCTTGCCGTAGCCGATGAGATCCTCCCGGCCCGTCTTGTGGAGGGCCTCCAGCACCAGGGTTCGGTTCTGGGGCTTTCTCCACTGCATGAGGGCCCGCTGAAGGGCCTTGTCGTGGGGCGTTTTGGGCACAAACACCGGCTTCATGGTTCGGGGGTCAATTTCCGTATACCACATGCAGGTGGCCAGGGTGCCGGGGGTGGGATAGAAGTCCTGGACCTGCTCGGGCATGTGGCCCTGCTTATTGAGCCACTGGGCCAGCTGCACCGCGTCCTCCAGGGTACAGCCCGGGCGAGAGGAAATGAGGTAGGGCACCAGATACTGGTCCTTGCCGTAGCGGCGGTTGAGCTTGAAGTACTTCTCCCGGAACTTCTCATAGACCTCAATATGGGGCTTGCCCATGTAGTCCAGGGTGTGGTTCACGCAGTGCTCCGGGGCCACCTTCAGCTGTCCCGAAATGTGGTGCTGAATGAGGTCGGTAAAGAACTCCCCGCTGGGGTCTTTCATCAGATAGTCAAAGCGGATGCCCGAGCGGATGAAGACCTTCTTCACCTTGGGAATCTCCCGGAGTTTCCGAAGCAACATCATATAGTCGGTGTGGTCGGCGTCCAGATTGGGGCAGGGCTCGGGGGCCAGACAGGCCCGGTTGCGGCACATGCCGTGTTTCAGCTGCTTCTGGCAGGAGGGGCGGCGGAAGGTGGCCGAGGGGCCGCCCACGTCGTGGATATAGCCCTTGAAGCCGG
>CAUFAM010000122.1 GCA_959022875.1 uncultured Oscillospiraceae bacterium
TGGTAAAGGCATAGACAAAGGCGTCGGCAGTCTGGATGGTGCTGCGCAAAAATTCGTCAAAGCCATCCCGATAAACACATCTTCCCGTAATCGCACAGCCAAAACATCCCAGGCACCCGCCGTCAAAAGGAAACTCCCGCAAATTGACCACACGGCTTTCAAAGGGCAGGGCAGCGCGGAAATCGGCCATCATGCTCCGCAGGTTCTCATCCTCGGGGGCACAGTTGGTGACGATGACCACGTCCTTGTCCCTGCTTTTCTCCACCGGGGGCAGCACCGGCTGATGGACCCTCGTTTCCCGCCGGGGCGCCTGGGCAGGCGGCGTGGCAAACAGTCCATGCCGGCAGGAAAACATCAGCTGTTCAAAGAAATTCCGGGCCTCCCGCTGCCCCTTCTCAGTGAGCAGGTCGTCCATGTCGGCGGACAGGCCCCGCACCACCTTCATTCCCAGATCAAAGCAGTTTTCCTCCACATAGCGGTGGGCTGTGACGTCATAGAAATGCTTGGACGTGGTAATCTGGGAGGCAAATTTCCCCCAAAGGTCCACGCCGTCGGCCTTGATGAGCTCTATGAGCCGGTGAAGCTGATAGGGTGCCAAAAAGGTATAGACCGGATAGCAGAACAGCAGCAGCTGCGCACGCTCCAGCTCCTCACGCAGAGGACGAAAATCCTTCTCATAGCTTTTAATGCGCTGGCCCACCGGGAGGACCGTAAACGTGTGTTCCGGATGCAGCGCCTGCAAATACAGGGCGGTGTGGACGGTGGTGGAATACTTGCCCTTTGGGCTGGCATTCAAAACGAGTATGTTCACGGTTGTTCCTCCAATTTCTGAAGCAGCCGGCTGTACCAGCCGATCTCAAATTCAGCGGCGGCAATGCCGTACTCAATGGTGTAACCCTGAAAGCGCAGCACCTGGGGCCAGTCCACTCCCGGCGGAAAGGTCTCCGGGTCCATCTGTCCGAAACACGCCTGAATTGCCTGGAGTACGCCCCTGGTCTCCTCCATTTGCCGGATATAGTCCCGAATGGCGGCAAGGCGCTGCTCCGGCCTGGCCAGGCCCGCAAAAAACAGCCGGGACAGCTCCATATTCTTTACTTTCTCCGCCTGCATGGGCTGGGCCACCCAATGGGAAAAGGCCGCTTGCCCCGCTTGGGTAATGGAATATGTCTTTTTGCAGCGCTTGCCCTCCACGGCTTTGGCTGCCGTTACCTTGCCACCCTTTTCCAGCTTGGAAAGGGCAGTCTGCACACTGCCCGCGCTGTGGGAACAGATGAGGGCCAGGTTTTTCTTGATAAACTGCTGCAATTCATATCCCGTCATGGGAGAGAGAATCAGCAGCCCCAAAATCAGATATTCCATGACACCCTCCCGCTTAATATATCGAATAGATAGATTATAAAATAACCCTGCTTTTCCGTCAATACGAGCGGCCGTGCAACCTACGGGGCCGAAACACACAAACCGGTTGCTCCCTGCGAAACACTGTGCTATGATGATGTTATCAACTGCGGGATGCATCCACACCGGCGGCATTGTTTCGCCGGACGGCTGTGCCCGGGAAAGGATGACAAGATGCCCCGTATGGATGTAACTGAGATGCCGTTTGCAAGGCTCTATCCCCTCCTGGTAGCCAAAGCGGAAAAAAAGGGCCGCACCCGGGCAGAAGTGGATCAGGTGACCGCCTGGCTCACCGGTTATCCCCCGGAAACGCTGTTCCATCTGGAACAGTCCGACATCAGCTACGGCGACTTTTTCCGCCGCGCTCCCAACCCAAATCCCAACCGGGCGCTCATCACAGGGACTATATGCGGCGTACGGGTGGAACACATTGAGGATCCTCTTATGCGAGAAATCCGGTACCTGGACAAGCTGGTAGATGAATTGGCCAAGGGGAAGTCCATGGAGCAGATTTTACGAAAGCCGAACCCATAACACGGCATAGGAGGTTTCCTGCCCCGTACCATCAGCGAGTCTGTTCTCCTGTCCGGCTGTCCTGAAAATACGAACCGTACGAAAAAGCGGAGTGCCTGCCGGCACTCCGCTTTCTGTCATTCTTCTCCTGTCCGCTGGGCCAAAAAGGCTTCGATGGCCTCCACCGTCTGCCGCTGCTGCTCCTCAGCAGAAATTGTAGCCGGGAGGTCACCTTTCTGGGGGCCATAGTTGCCAAACTGGGCGTGGTTGCCCCCCTCGATCTCCACAATGTTCTCTGTGTAGTCGATGTGATCCTCCACGCTCTGGTTGAGGGATCCGTAGATGGTCAGAGTATCTTCCTGGGGGTAATCACCGTAGATGTAGGCCCCCATCAAAATGAGGCCGTCCACCAAATCGGGATGGTCGGAAGCAAACTTGGAGGCCATGCCGCCGCCCATGGAATGCCCGGCGATGTACCAGTGCTGGTACTCCGGGAACTGGGCCATGACCTCCCGGGCCGCATTGGCATCAAAAATTGCCATGTGGAAGGGCATGTGGACCAGCATACAGGTAACTCCGGTCTGTCGGATCTGGTCCAGAAGGGGCAGATAGGCCTCAGCCTCCACCTTGGCACCGGGATAGAAAACAATGGCGGTGTCTGTGGGATCATCGGGCGTCAAAATGGTCAGATTGTCCTGCACCGTGATACCACGGTTCTCTTCCAGCACCATGAGGGCCGCTTCCTCCGCCCGGTAGTAATCGGACACATACCAGAAAAACGCTCCTGCCAACATGGCCAGGATCAACAGAACCACGCCTCCGGCCACAAACCATTTTTTGTGCCGTGGCATTCCCTTTGCTTTCATGGGCAAATCACCTCATTGTTCCTCCTGGGGCACATACGCCCCAATGGTATACCGGCGCCGTTTGGCTGTGGACGCTCCGTATTGGATGGCCTGCCGGGGGCACTCATGGATGCAGCGCAGGCACTGGCAGCACTGTGCCGCCCACACCGGCTTTCCGTCCCGGAGGGAAATGGAGGACACCGGGCAGCGCTCCATACAGCGCCCACAGCCATTACAGCTGTCGTCGGCAAAGAAGGGCTTTGTGCTTCGGGCAAATTTGTTGAACCCAAAGTTGGCAAGGTAGGACTTCATCCCTGCCAGCGCCCCCTCATAAACCCGATAGACCGACTCCTGACGGCAGATCTCCCGGGCCATCCGCTCCAGTTCTTCCCGGGCCACGGCAATCGTTCGGCGGATTTCCTCCTCATCATCAGGATCGGAGCCGATGATGTAGTTGTTGGGCATCCGCAAGCTATAACTGCTGCACAAAGGATACACCTTGGAAAACCGCTTCATGGTAAGCCCGGCATCTCCTCCGCAGGTGCAGACACCGAAGGTGAACCCCTGGGGTCTGGGCAGCTTTTTGACAAACTCCAGCACGATCTCGGGAGCCCCCCAGGCGTAGACTGGAAAGACAACGCCAATCTGTTTGGCATTGGACACGTCCGGCGGTTCTTTCAACGCGGTAATCTCATAGGCCTCATCCCCGGTGAGCCTGGCCAGCTGCCGGGCCGCCCACGCAGAGTTGCCTGTTCCGGAAAAATAAAATATCATGTTAACGCTCTCTTCCTTTGCCGGCTGCAGCATGTATCAGTATATGCAGTATCATACCGTCAGCACCCCTGTCCTGTCAATGATCCCCCGTCCAGAAGCATTTCCCTCTGAAATGGTCTCATTTTCCCGGTTAATCCCCACAATCTTAAGGATAATTAAGAAAAAATTTATGGGAAATGCACGTTCATTTTGGTATAGTAATGCCCATGTTTCAACACTGCAGCTGAGACTGCCCGGGAGGTATTTATGGAATTTACTTGTCATACCACATACAATCAAAAGGCTTTAACCGCCATGGCACGCGCCGTACGCAAGACCGTCCGCGCCAAACGAAGCCGTTGGATCCGCATATATGCCTGGATGATCATTGGACTTCTTTTGGTATCTCTTTGGCTGTCCTGGGGGAACCTCTGGCAGACAGCGGCAAACTGCGCAGTCATTGCGGCCCTGCTGCTGATTCGCTGGAAAGAGGATGCCATCAACGGCTATTTTGCCAAGCGCAAAGCCCTGCCGGGCACGGATTGCTCGGATACCTCATTTTATTCTGACCACTACCTTGTGAAAACCGCTGCCGCAGAATCCAAGTGGCACTATGATAAGATCCTCGCGGTGGCAGAAACCAGAGATTATCTCATTTTTGTAATGGGGAAAAACCACGCCCTAGCCATAGAAAAGGCATCGCTGAGCGGCGGCAGCATCCAGGCATTCTGCCGTTTTATAGAAGAAAAGTCCGGACAAAAGATTCAGAATGTCGGAGGATAAGGGGCAATGCGAACCAGTCATAAAATTATGGTCCTGGGCGGCCTGGCAGCCGTAGTAAGCACCGCTGCCTGCTGGCACTGGGCAATCCGGATGCCCTTAAAGGAGTTTACCCGATACGCCCTCTATATGGCCGTTATGGATGACGAGATCTGCCGCAACGAGCTGGAGGGCAACGAAATCGGAGACGCAGTCATTACATTCCCACCAAAAGCGGAAACCCTTCAGGATCGGTATCATCTCTTTCTGAAGATGAACCGGGCCAAAAGCCGCCGGCAGATCCAGCAGGAAATTGCAGGTATGCAGCAGCGGCTCCAGGAGTCCCGGCAGTTCGTTGGCCAGCCCAAGGTGCACTTGGAGGTTGAGCCCTCGTCGTAAGCTGCGCTCTGAGAACCTCACCTTGGCTTATCAGACATAGCGCTTTTCAAACCCAATACATAAAAATACCGCTCACTGAAACTATATCAGTTTCAGTGAGCGGTATTTCACTTTGCAGGCGCACAGCCCCCATGCCACCCCACCTTCCAGGGAACAGTTCTGTGTTTAGATTATCTGATATTCTGCGTTTTCGACGCACTATTTATTTTTTTCATGATATAATATATAGTTTGTTCATGATTCAATACATTTTTATAATTGGACAATATGACTGAAAATTATTATATTTGTTTCAAAGAATAGTT
>CAUFAM010000123.1 GCA_959022875.1 uncultured Oscillospiraceae bacterium
GCTTGCGGTACTCGTTGAGGGTGGTGGCGCCGATGACCTGGAGCTCCCCCCGGCTGAGGGCGGGCTTCAAAATGTTGGCGGCGTTCATAGACCCTTCGGCATCTCCGGCTCCCACAATGTTGTGGACCTCGTCGATGACCAGGATGATGTTGCCCAGCTTCTTGATCTCCTCAATGAGGCCCTTCATCCGGCTCTCAAACTGGCCCCGGAACTGGGTGCCTGCCACCAGGGCGGTGAGGTCCAGCAGATAGACCTCCTTGTCCTGGAGCTTATAGGGCACGTTGCCCTCGTAAATACGCTGGGCCAGGCCCTCGGCAATGGCGGTTTTGCCCACGCCGGGTTCGCCGATGAGGCAGGGGTTGTTTTTCTGGCGGCGGTTGAGAACCTGGATCATCCGCTCCAACTCCCGGTCCCGGCCGATGAGGGGGTCCAGCCGACCCTCCTTGGCCTTGCGGGTCAGGGAGATGCAGTAGTTGTCCAGAAACTTCCGCTTGGGCTGCTTGTTGGGGGCGCTCTTTTCCGGGCGGGGCTGAGCGCTCTCCCCTTCGTTTTTCTGGGACTGGGCGTTGCCGGCGCCAAAGAGCTGATTGAGGAAGGGGAAGGTGGCAGTGCGCCCTTCATCCTCATCCTCCTCGGAGGCGGGATTCATCAGGGATTCCATCCCCTCGGCCCCGCCGAAAGCGGACATCATCTCGTTGGTGAGATTGTCCAGCTCCTCGTCGCTGATGCCCATCTTCTTCATCATGTCGTCAATGGGCTTGATGCCAAGCTCCCGGGCACATTTCAGGCACAGCCCCTCGTTTTTGGAGGTGCCTCCCTCCAGCTTGGTAATAAAGATCACCGCCACATTTTTTTTGCAGCGGCTGCACATGGTAGGCTGCATAAAAGCCTCACTCCTCTCAGGGAAAGATTGCGTTTGACGGTATGGTACACCCTAATTGTGAACTGGGTGTGAAAATTGACAAGATTAGGGCAAGACCGCGGAAATTACCAATTTCCCGGTCCTGCCCCATTGTTCACAGCATGGCCAGCAGGGAAAGGGGGCTGGACGTGCAGAAAAAGTTCAGCAAAAAGGTGTTCTCAATGGCCTGGGAGGGAATGAAGCTCCCCTTCAAAAGCCAGGCGGCGATAAAGAGGATCAGACCTCCCTTAATGAGGCCCACCCCGGCGCCCGCCCAGTGGTTGAGGGTGGACAGGACAGGCAGCTTAAAGGCCAGATCCAGGGCACGGCTGAGCAGGAACCAGGCCACCAGCACAGCGGCAAAGGCCAGCACAAAGAGCACGGTCCGGGCAATCTGAATGGCAATATATTCCGCCAGAGCCTGGGCGGCGCTGGTGGCCACCGTCTCCACGCCCTCGTCCACCGCCTCCTGGAACGCCTCAGCCAGGCTGTGGAAGATGGGGGAGTCCTGAAGTGCTTCCAAAATGTCGGACAGGGGCATCTCCTCGGGAATGATGTCCGGGGACTGGGAGGAGAGGCTGGGAGCGGAATTTTCGATGGACTGTTCCAGCGTGTCATGGATGCCGCTTTCAATCACGGGGACAATGGCCTGAGCCACAGGCTTGGCCAGTGCGTTGGAAATCAGGGTGGCCCCGATAAAGGCCACAAAGACTGCTAAAAAGCCGCACAAGGTGAGCACAAAGCCCTTTTTGTACCCCTGAAACAGAAAGAACAGGAGAATGGCGGCGATGGCAAGGTCAAACAGGATATAAGTCATGGGTACCTCCAGAATATACGGGGAAGGTCAATTGGGAAGATAGAGCCAGGCCTGCTGGGCGCTGGCCAGCAGGGCGGAGCCGTCCCGGGACAGATCCACATAGCGGGCCCCCTGGAGACTTTCC
This sequence comes from uncultured Oscillospiraceae bacterium, assembly GCA_959022875.1. Taxonomy (GTDB): domain Bacteria; phylum Bacillota; class Clostridia; order Oscillospirales; family Oscillospiraceae; genus Lawsonibacter. The sequence goes on from CAUFAM010000123.1 coordinate 1,843, forward strand.
AGCAGGGCATAGGGCTCCTGGCCAGTACTGGTGTAAATGGTGAGGGCGGAGCCGGTGAGCAAAGCCCAGTAATTGCCGGCCGCGGAGTAGTCCAGCACCTGGCCGGACAGGTCCATGGTCTGGACAACCTGCCCCTCCCGGTCGATGATCAAAGCCTGGGTGGCGCTGCCCGCCCGGTACGGGCCGGTAAGCAGCAGGGCAAAGCCCTCTCCCTCCAGATCGCAGCCCTTCAGATAGGCGCGGTTGAAGGAGTAGGTCTGAACGGCTTCTCCCTTTTCATCGGCGATGAGCAGGGAGTCCTCTCCCAGTACCCATACCCGGCCCGACTCATAGTCCAGATCCAGGCATACGATGTTCCCCAGCTCCACCTGTGCGCTGGGCTCAGACTGGTCCACGGGATAGAAGAGCAGGCGGCTGTAAAAGCTCCCTCCCTGCTGGTCCATAGTGACCACGGCCACCGTCTTACAGTCGGGCGAGACAGCGGCATCCACCACAAAGGTGGAGGAGAGGCTGATGCTGATAACCTTCTGGTGGTGGGAGTCACAGACGGTGACGGCCCCCTTGTAGCCGCTCTGCTGGGCGGTGACCGCCAGCCAGCCGCTGTCGTTGAGGCGTACTGAGAGCAGGTCGATGCCCTCCTCCAGGCTGAGATCGGAAATCTCCTGGCCATTCTGAAACACGAACAGGGACTGTCCGCCCGCGTTGTACACCACCCCCGTGGAGGAGGAGGCGGAGAGCACCGGGTTCTCCAGAGGGAGAACCTCCTCGGCATAGAGGGTTCCGTCTAGGGCATAGTACCGTGCCCCGGTGGCCGAAGCGGTGAGGACGCCGCCGCCCAGGTGGGAGATGGACATCTTGTTTCCGCCGGCGTGGTTAAAGGGAACGGCCTCGCCGGTCTCCGTAGTCTCCATGGTGCGGTAGGCCAGGTAGCGCTTCAGCGCGTCCAAATTGAACCGGTCCCGGTAGACCACCAGGGCCAGCGCTCCCAGAACCAGGGCAGCCGTCACCAGCAGCGCCAGAAGACGCATTAGAATATTTGGTTTTTTGGCCCCCTCAGGGGCGGTACGTTTATCAGCCATAGTAATCTACTCACAAAACGTCTTCATCATACCAGAGCTTTGTCATATAGAGCCCGCCGGGAGGAACCGTGGGCCCGGCCAGGGTGCGGTTGCCCGAGGCCAGGATGGCGGGAATGTCCTCCGGGGCCAGCTTTCCTTCGGCGGCGTAGACCACGGTGCCCACCATGGCCCGGACCATGTTGTAGAGAAAGCCGTTGGCACACACCTTACATTCAATCAGATCTCCCTTGCGGGAAACGTCGAAATAATAGACGGTCCGAACGGTGGTGCGGGTCTCGGTACCCACCGAGCGCACGGCCCGGAAGTCGTGGGTGCCCACAAACTCTGCCGCTGCCCGGGCCATAATGGCCTCATCCAGGTGCTTGGGATAAAACCAGGCCCGGTCCACATAGAAGGGGTTGCCCAGGCGGGAGTTGTAGATGCGGTAGGTGTACTCCTTCCGAAGGCACGAGCCGATGGCGTTGAAGGAGTCGGGCACCTGGGTGGCCTTGACCACCACAATGTCGTTGGGCAGGCGGGTGTTCACCGCCAGGGGGAGCCGGTCGCAGGGGATGGGGGAGGTGGTGCGGAAATTGGCGATGTAGGTCTCCGCGTGGACCCCCGCATCGGTGCGGCCCGCGCCGGTACACTTCACCCGGTGGCAGACCACCGTCTCCAGGGCCTTTTCCAGGGTCTCGGCCACGGAGACGGCGTTTTTCTGCACCTGCCAGCCATGGTAAGCGGTGCCGTTATACATCAGCTTCAGAGCAATGTTGCGTTGTTCCATGTGATCTCCTTCAGAATCCGAAATGGCCCAGTACGCCCACCCCTACGGTCATGGCGAGAAAGAGCACCAGGGTCACATAGTCGCCCGGTTGATACTTCAGCTGCTTGAGGCGGGTGCGCCCCTGGCCGCCGTGGTAACACCGGCACTCCATGGCGGTGGCCAGCTCGTCGGCCCGGCGGAAGGCGGAGATAAACAGGGGCACCAGCAGGGGCAGCAGGGCCTTGGCCCGCTGGAAGAGGTTGCCGCTTTCAAAGTCGGCGCCCCGGGCCCGCTGGGCGGACATGATCTTGTCCGTCTCCTCAATGAGGGTGGGGATAAAGCGCAGGGCAATGGACATCATCATGGCCAGCTCGTGGACGGGGACCTTGACAGCCTTCAGGGGAGAGAGCAGGGACTCCAGTCCGTCGGTGAGCATGATGGGAGAGGTGGTGTAGGTGAGCAGGAAGGTGCCCGCAATGAGCATCAGAATCCGCACCACCATAAAGATGGCCTGGAACACGCCCTCCAGAGTGATGGTGAAGATCCAGAACTGGGCCAGCACATGCTCGCCGGGGGTATAGAAAAGGTTCAGAATGCCCGTAAAGACCAGAATAAAGACCACCGGCTTCATGCCGCTGACAATGGACTTCAGCGGCACCCGGGAGATGGCAATGGAGGCGGCGAGCACCACAAACATAATGGCGTAGGTCACAAACCATTTTGCCAGAAACAGGGCCACGATGTACAGCAGCACCGCAATCAGCTTGGTTCTGGGATCCAGCTTGTGGACGGGGGAAGAGCCGGGAAAGTACTGGCCCAGGGTAATGTCTTTCAGTGCCATTTACTTCGCCTCCCCTCTCAGCTTTGCCAGAATGGCCGCCTTGGCCTGTTCCACGGTATAGACCGACGGGTCGATGTCCACGCCCAAGCCCCGCAGCCGGTGGAAGACCCGGGTGAGCTGGGGCACGCCCAGGCCCATCTTCTCCAGTTCGGCTCCATGCTGGAATACTTCCCGGGGCGCGCCCTGAAAGGGGATGTGTCCGTCGTCAATGACCACCAGCCGGTCCACTGTCCGGGCCATGTCCTCCATGGAGTGGGAGACCAGGATAATGGTGGCGTTGTTGGCCTTGTGATAGTCCCGGATGTTGCCCAGGATGGACTCCACGCCCTCCGGATCCAGGCCGGCGGTGGGCTCGTCCAGGATGAGCACCTTGGGTTCCATGGCGATGACGCCGGCAATGGCCACCCGGCGCTTCTGGCCGCCGGAGAGCTCAAAGGGGGACTTGTCCAGCTGA
>CAUFAM010000124.1 GCA_959022875.1 uncultured Oscillospiraceae bacterium
TACTTGTGGTGCTGGTGCTACTTGTGGTACTGGAGGTAGTCAAAAGGCAGGCAGTGGCCTCGGGCAGCTCTCCAATGAAAAGCTCGTTGTGGCTTTCTGCATTTCCAGAATAACTGTCAAAAATAATGTTACCGTTAATCTGGCTGAAGGTGGTGTTGGCTGCGGCAAAGGGAGACAGCACAGAACCGTAAATGGCAGTGGTACTGTTGGACCAGGTCAGAGCCTGGGGGAAGTTCCACAAAATCCGCCGGGCATTTTCCCGGGTAGTGGTCACGCCGTTGCGGAAAATCTGATAGCTGCCATACTGGATCGCCGTCCCGGCCACATTGATCAGGATGGTGGAACCCAGAGGCGCGATGATGTTGATGCCGTTGAGCTGGGCCAGAGACAGGCCGCTGCCATAGAGGTTGCCGCTGTCCAGAGAAAAGATATTGAGCGTCTCATCGGTGCCGGTCAGATTCAGCTGTCCGAATACCACCTGCCCGGTTCCGTTGGGGGCAAGGCCTGCCCAGAAGGCAGAAGCACACTTCAGATACTGCTCGGCGGCAAGGAAATCGATGGGAGTTCCGGTAATCAGCTGCCCGTTGGGGTTGCCCATGGTGTAGCTGAGAATAGTGCTGCCCGGATTGACCACCGTGTTGCCGCTGGCATTGGAGCCTCCTGTCACATTGACGGCCCCATCCACCACAAAGGATGCATCGGTATTAGCAGGGGGCAGGGGCGTAATACCGGCACCAATGCCGTAGTTACTGAGGGTGGCATTTCCGCCCACCGCTACACGGCCCTCCGCGTCGGTATTGCTCAGGCTCAAATTGCCGAAGACAAATACGTTATAATTATTGGCAACGCCGAAATTGATTGCCATATTCAATCCTCCTATCGGAATTGCACCGGCCCGGAACCACAGGTTCCGGAGGGCAGAAGCAGTTAGAAACCGCTTCCTATGTATCCTATGCTCCCGTGCCCGAAGGGTGCGCAAAAAAACGGAGCTCCCGAAAGAGCTCCGTCTGGTTGCTATTTATTCCTGGGGGACAGTGTTCTCACACAGGCAGCCCTCAAAGTTGGACAGCTTGGACTGCAGAATCATTTCCAGCCGGGACACCGCATTGACCATGGACTCCACCGACTTGTTGGTGGCCAACAGAACCTCGGGGGTCACATCGGGAAGGGCCACCATCTTCTGGATCTTCTCTCCTTCGGCGTTGAGGATGTGGGACAGAGCGGTCTCTTCCAGGGCCACCGACTGGATGAGGTCGGTGATGGCTTGGTCTCTGGTGGTCTCACTGGCGGTAATGACAGGCATACCCATAATAGGTAATTCTCCTTTTTTCAGTTTTGAGCTGAGGCTCCCACTATCCTATGCCCTTCCCCCGGCGGTGTGACATCCACAAACAAAAAAGGCCGGCCGGGCTGCAATAGCCCGGCCGGCATACAGGAACAGTAAGCACTCCGGTGCCTGTAAAAGGCTCGGTTACCCGGAGACTGCGGCGCTGCTGGTTTTCTTGGCAAACAGCTTCTGCACCACAACAATGACAACGAGACATCCGATTCCAATCAGGTCGGTCACCGCTCCGCTGTCAATGAGCAGCATAGCCGCGCCGAAGGAAACCAGACGCAGGATGACGTTCATCCGCCCCCACAGGTAGCCTTCCACCGCCGCGCCGATGAGTACCACACCCACACAGGAGGTAATAACTACCCGGATACCGTTGAGCAGGTCCACATTCATCAGCAGCAGCTGCTCATTGTAGATAAACATATAGGGGACGATAAATCCGGCCAGAGCCAGCTTCACCGACTGCCAGCCCGTCTTCATGGGGTTGCCGCCGGACAGGCCGGAAGCAGCAAAGGCGGCCAGAGCCACAGGAGGAGTCAGGTTAGCAAACATGGCAAAGTAGAAGCAGAACATGTGGGCGGCAATAGCGGGAATCCCCAGCTCCACCAGGGCGGGAGCCGCGATGGTGGCGGTAATGAGGTAGGAGGGGATGGAGGGCAGGCCCATGCCCAGGATCATACAGGTCACCATGGTGAACAGCAGGGTCAGGAACAGGTTGCTGTGGCCGATGCTGATGATGGTGTTGGCCACGTTCAGAGCAAAGCCGGTCAGGCCGCAGATACCCACCACGATACCTACGCAGGCGCAGGCCATACCCACGGAAACCGTGGACTTGGCGCCGGCCACAAAGGCATCACAGATGTCCTTGACGGACATGCGGCTGATGGGCCGCAGCTCAGCCACCACGATGGTAACCACGATGGTCCAGAAGGCGCTGAAGAGGACGGTGCGTCCGCTGAAGATCAGCATGTACAGCAGGAAGACAATGGGGATGAGCAGGTGGCCCCGCTCCTTCATCACCTTGCCCACTTTGGGCATCTGGTCCTTGGGCAGGCCATGGAGATGGTCTTTGGTGGCCCGCATCTGCACCTGGATGATAATGCCCAGGTAGTAGATCAGTGCGGGGATCACCGCGGCCCGGATGATCTCAGCATATTGTACACCCAGTGTCTCAGCCATAACGAAGGCCGCGGCGCCCATAATGGGGGGCAGCAGCTGGCCGCCCACAGAGGCGGTGGCCTCCACGGCGCCGGCAAACTCCTTGGTGTAACCGGTCTTCTTCATCAGGGGGATGGTGAAGGTGCCGGTGGTCACCACGTTGGCCACAGCAGAACCGTTGATGGAGCCCAGGAAACCGGAGGCCAGCACCGCCACCTTGGCGGGGCCGCCCTTGGTATGTCCGGCCAGGGCGTTGGCGATGTCATTGAAGAACTGGCCCATGCCGCACTTGTTCATGACCTCGCCGAAGATGATGAACAGTACGATATAGGTGGCGGATACCTGGATGGAGGTACCGTAGATGCCGTAAATGTCGGTAGTCAGATAGGTCACGATCCGGTGCCAGTCATAGCCCCGGTGCATAAATACGCCGGGGAACGAGCGTCCGAAAATGCCGTAGAACAGAAACAGGATACTCAAAATGGTAAGGGCCCAGCCACTGATGCGCCGGGAACACTCCAGCACCAGGAAGATGAGAATGGTGCCCATGACCACGTCGATCAGCTCACCCTTGAAGCCTGTGGAAATGAAGGTGGGATAGCGCAGGAAGACATAGATGGGCATGACGGCGGAGAAGGCGATGCAAATCCAGTCATACCAGGCGATCTTCTTCCGGCTGGCCTTTTTATAAGCGGGGTAGAAGGCAAAGCCCAGGGTCAGAATCAGACCTACATGGATGGCGTGGTGCTTAATGCTGACCATCTGCAGGGCCCGGATGCCAGAGGCATAGGCCAGGTGGTAAATGGTGAAGGCCAGGCACAGGAAGTAAAACAGCCACACCAGCCACTGCACGTCAAACTTACGGGTACGAGATTCCTTCTCGTATTTTTCCATGATCTCCGCGCCCTTGGCGGCGTCTACCGGGGCGGTATCCGGAATCTGAGTTTTCTCCATATCAGCCAATGGAAATGTACCCCCTTTTTGTAATTATGTCACCCCTGATCCGGCTGGCATCCGGCAGGGAGCGAAAATCGAATACCTCCTCCCCATTGAGCTGCAGGCCTTTCATGTAGGTGGCAGAGGTGATCCAGGTGAACTGTTCAAACACCGAATTAATCTCCTCCATCCACACCAGGCCGTCCTCAATGCGGGTGGGTACGTCCATTTCCGCGGGAATGCCCGCGCCGTAACCGGCCACCGCGATGGCATCCAGATTGAAGCTGCCCTCATCGGTGATGGTATAGTACTCATACCAGGGAATGTGTTCAAAGGAATGTTCGATCTCCAGCCGGAGCTGGTCACCAGGCCCGGCCGGAATCTCAAAAACGACAGTCTCCCTCTCTCTGTCATAGAGCTGGAATACCGTGTGCGGAGCCAGAAACGCCCACCAGACCGCCGCACACACAATCACGGCGGCTGCGGCAAACAGCAAAATGGAAAGCGGTTTTTGTTTCATCAGCAGGATATTCCTTCACGGTAAATAGAAGGCCGGAGGGTGGAGGGAACCTCCGCCCTCCGGCTGTCAGTCACATGGGGTCAGGGAAATTGTTTGCTTAGAGGTAGCCGTTGTCCTTCCAGAAAGCCTCGGCACCGGGGTGCAGGGGCAGCTGGATGTCGTCCACGCCGAAGGAGATGTCGATGTTCTCGTTGGCGGCGTTGTGGGAGGCCTTGATGGTGGAGATGTTGGCGAAGATGCCCTCCAGCATGTCATAGACCATCTCGTCGCTCAGATCCTCGCGCACCAGCATGATGTTGTACACGAACAGGCCCTCAACATCCTCAGTGTTGTTGTAGGTGCCGGCAGGGATGACGGACTTGGCGTAGTAGGGATACTCCTCCACCAGCTTGTCACGGCCCTCGCCGTCGATGGGCACAACCACCATGTCGTACTGCACGCCCAGATCCATCACGGTGGCGTTGGGCAGGCCGGAGGTGACGAACACGGCATCACACTGGCCGTTCTTCATGTTTTCAATGGCCTCGCCATAAGCCAGGTAGTCGGGGGTGATGTCGTCATAGGTGATGCCGTAGGCCTCCAGGATCATGCGGGCATTGATCTCCACGCCGGAGTTGGCGGCTCCCACGCCCACGCGCTTGCCCACCAGGTCCTGCACGGACTTGATGCCGGTGTCGGCGGTGGTGACCAGCTGCACATAGTTGGGCCACAGACGCATCAGAGCCCGCAGGTTCTCAGCGGGCTCCATGCCCTCATAGGCGCCGGTACCGGTATAGGCCTGCATAACGGAGTCCTGCATGGCAATGGCGATCTCCAGATTGCTGTCCAGAATGTTCTGGATGTTCTGGCCGGAAGCGTTGGTAGACTCGGCGCTGGTCTTATAGCCCCAGTCGCCCAGAGCGGTGGCAAATGCGCCGCCGATGGGGAAGTAGATGCCGGAGGTG
>CAUFAM010000125.1 GCA_959022875.1 uncultured Oscillospiraceae bacterium
AAGACAAAGGCCTCCCACCCAACCGGGGTGAGGTACAGCTCCAGCCCCTGGCTCGCGGCCAGGTCCAGTTGTTCCTGGGAGGGGGCGGCAGCAAAAATTAAGTCGGTCTCCCCCGCAATCAGCCGCTCGTAGGCTTCCACAGTGCCAGTGCAGGCAACCTTGGGGCTGATCTCTCCGGGGCTTTGTAAGAAGGGATAATCGCCTTCCGGGTAGACGGCCTGGACAAAGGCGGCGTAGACCGGGTAAAGGGCGGTGGCCCCGTCCAGACGGGGACAGTCCTCCCGGTTCAGCCGGAGGGAGGCTGGGCCGTCCAGGCAGGCGGTAAGAGACCCCTCGGTAAAGGGCTGGTAGCTGGACAGGAGGGTGTAGCGGTCAACTTCCCCCACGGTTGGAATGCTGTCCCGCCACAGGCCAAAGCAGCAGTAGCCCCCGCAGCCTAGTGCCGTCGCCAGGAGGAGCACTCCCAGGAGCTTGCGGCAGCGCCGGGGAAGGAGAATAACCAGCAGAATGGCAGCCACAGCGGCCCATCCCAGGAACAGAATGGCCCGTTGTCCGTAGGGGGGCAGGTTGAAGGAAAACAGCAGAAAGATAATGAGAAAAAATACGGCGGGGACCAGAAAAATGGCGGCCAACACGGCGTAGGCCAGGCGATAGAGGATGGTATTCCAGGGAAGCTTCACGGACAGGGCCTCCTTTCTGAGCTTGGTCCCATTATACCAGCTCAGGCCGGTCCAAAACAAGAAAAACCTCCGCCGGTGAAAGCGGAGGTTTTCAGAACAGAGGGGTCAGTCCTCTGCAAAATTGCCGGTGTACAGCCGATAGTAGGTGCCTTTCTTTTCCATAAGCTCGTCGTGGGTGCCCCGCTCGATGATCCGGCCCTGATCCATGACCATGATACAGTCGGCGTTGCGGACGGTGGAAAGCCGGTGGGCGATGACAAAGGTGGTACGCCCGTACATCAGGGCGTCCATACCGTCCTGTACCAGCTTTTCCGTGCGGGTGTCGATGGAGGAGGTAGCTTCGTCCAGAATCAGCACCGGGGGATCGGCCACGGCGGCCCGGGCGATGGCGATAAGCTGCCGCTGCCCCTGGGAGAGGTTGGCCCCGTCGCCGGTGAGCATGGTGTCATAGCCGTCAGGCAGGCGGCGGATAAAACCGTCGGCATTGGCCAGCTTGGCTGCCGCCATACATTCCTCGTCGGTGGCGTTCAGATTGCCGTATCGGATGTTCTCCAGTACGGTGCCGGTAAAGAGATGGGTGTCCTGCAGGACGATGCCCAGGGAGCGGCGCAGGTCGGGCTTTTTAATTTTATTGATGTTGATGCCGTCGTAGCGGATTTTACCGTCGGCTATGTCATAGAAGCGGTTGATGAGGTTGGTGATGGTGGTCTTGCCCGCGCCGGTGGCACCCACAAAGGCGATCTTCTGCCCCGGTTTGGCCCACAGGGAGATGTCGTGGAGAACCATCTTGTCCGGCGTGTAGCCAAAGTCTACCCCGTCAAAAACCACACCGCCCTCCAGACGGGTATAGGTAATGGTGCCTTCCGCCTTGTGGGGATGTTTCCAGGCCCACACATTGGTGCGCTCCGGGCTCTCCCAGATCTGGCCGTGGGAATCTTCTTTTGCGTTGACCAGCTCTACATAGCCGTGATCTTCTTCCGGCTGCTGATCCATAAGTTCGAAGACCCGGGAGGCGCCGGCAGCGGCGGTGACCACAAAGTTCACCTGCTGGCTCACCTGGGTAATGGGCTGGGTAAAGCTCTTGTTGAGGCCCACAAAGGTAATGACGGTGCCCAGGGTCACTCCGGCCAGGCCGTTGATGCCCAGTACAGCGCCCACAATAGCCACCAGCACGTAGCTCAGCCACCCGATATTGGCGTTGATAGGCATGAGCAGGTTGGCATACCGGTTGGCCAGCTCAGCGCTTTGGCGCAGATCTTCGTTGACCTTGTCAAAGTCTTCCATGGCCTGCTCCTCGTGGCAGAAGACCTTGACCACCTTCTGGCCATCCAGCATTTCCTCAATGAAACCGTCCACAATGCCCAGATTTTTTTGCTGCTGGACGTAGTATTTTCCCGAAAGGGCGGAAAATGTTTTGGTGACCAGGAGCATGACAATGGCGGTGAGGATGGAGATCAGGGTCAGCACAGGGTTGAGAATCAACATCGTTACCAGGGTTGCTGCCATGGAGATTACTGAGTTGATGACCTGAGGAATGCTCTGGCTTAACAGCTGTCGGAGGGTGTCCACGTCGTTGGTGTACACGGACATGATGTCGCCGTGGGCGTAGGTGTCAAAATATTGAATAGGCAGGGACTCCATGCGCTGGAAGAGGTCGTCACGCAGCCTGCGCATAGTGCCTTGGCTGACTGAGACCATGATGCGGTTATAGGCAAAGGCGGCGATCACGCCCAGGGCCATGAGAACGGCCAGGCGGAGGATGGCAGAATATAAGCCGGAGAAATCAGTGCTGCCGGAGTTCATCATGGGGACGATGTAATCGTCCACCAGGGTCTGGGGGAAGGTGGCGGCCAAGACGGTCGCCCCGGAGGAAACGACAATGCATGCAATGACAGCCACAAAGGGCAGGGCATAAAGCTTGAGCATATAGCCCAGAACCCGGTTGAGCACATGGAGAGAGGCCGCGCGGGATGTTGTGTGATTCATAATGGTTCCTCCTTTCACGCGCTCTGGTCAAAGTCGCCGCCACCCTTGACCTGGGAGTCATAGATCTCCTGGTAAATGGCGTTGGTTTTCAGCAGGTTTTCATGGGGGTCAAAGCCGTCCACACGGCCGTTGTCCAGCACCAGAATCCGGTCTGCATCCTCCACGCTGGAGATCCGCTGGGCAATGATGATTTTGGTGGTGCCAGGCAGGTGCTTGGCCAGCGCGGCGCGGATTTTGGCGTCGGTGGCGGTATCTACGGCGGAGGTGGAGTCGTCCAGGATCAGGACCTTGGGCTTTTTCAGCAGGGCGCGGGCGATGCAAAGGCGCTGCTTTTGGCCGCCGGACACGTTGGCGCCGCCCCGTTCAATGCGGGTCTCATACCCCTCCGGGAAACGGTCAATAAACTCATCGGCACAGGCTGCCCGGCAGGCGGCTTCACATTCCTCCCCAGTGGCGTTGGGGTCGCCCCAGCGGAGGTTATCGAGAATGGTGCCGGAGAACAGAGTGTTTTTCTGGAGCACCACGGAGACCTGGTTGCGCAGAGCCTCCATGTCGTACTCCCTGACATCCCGGCCGCCCACCTGAACGCTGCCTTCACTGGCGTCATACAGACGGCAGATGAGGTTGACCAGGCTGCTTTTGCCCGAGCCGGTGCCGCCGATGACGCCGATGGTCTCACCGGCGCGGATGTGCAGGTCAATGTCCGTGAGAGCGTTTTTGCCGCTGCCATGCTTGTAGGAGAAACTCACATGGTCGAAATCAATGGAGCCGTCGGCCACCTCACGGACAGGCTGGGCCGGGTTATGGAGGTCAGGCCGTTCATTGAGTACCTCGCCGATTCTCCGGATGCTGGCCATGGACATAGAGATCATGACTACCACCATGGAGAGCATCATCAGACTCATGAGAAGGCTCATCACGTAGCTGAATAGGCTGGTCAGGTTGCCCGAGGTCATATCCCCGGCCACAATGAACTGAGACCCCATCCAGGAGACCATAATGATGCAGAAGTATACCGCCGTCATCATGGCCGGACTGTTAAAGGCCAGCAGTCCCTCCGCCTTGACAAACAGGCGGTAGAGGTTTTGGGAGGCACGGGCAAACTTTTCATTCTCATAGTTCTCCCGAACAAAGGCTTTTACCACCCGGATGGCGGAGATGTTTTCCTGCACGCTGGCGTTCAGGTCGTCGTACTTGCGGAAGACCTGGTTAAAGATCTTCATGGTGACTACCATAATCCCGCCCAGCACGGCCACCAGGAAGCAAATGGCAATCAGGAAGGTGAGGCTCAGCTTGGGGCTGATGATTAGGCACATAATGTAGCTGAATATAAAGGTGAGGGGGGCGCGCACTGCCACCCGGATCATCATCATGAAGGCGTTTTGCACGTTGGTGATGTCGGTGGTCATGCGGGTAACCAGGCCCGGGACGCTGAACTTGTCGATGTTGGAGAAGGAAAAGGTCTGAATGTTCTGATAGATGGCCTGGCGCAGATTGGCAGACAGGCCGGCCGAGGCGGCGGCCGCGTGTTTGCCCGCCAGGGCGCCAAAGATCAGGCCCAGAAAGGCCATGACCACCATCAGGGCTCCGAAGCGGTATACGGTGGGCAGATCCCCACGCTCCAAGCCCTGGTCAATGATAATGGCGGTGATAAAGGGCAGCAGGATGTCTGTGATGACCTCCAAAGTGGTCAGGCCCACACAGGCAAGGGCGTCTTTCCGAAAACGCCCCAGCTGCCGGAGTACGGATTTCATGGTGATGGTTCCTCCTTTGCTGGCTGGGTAAGTGCAGACAGACTGGTGAGCAGCTTGCGCTGCAGACGGTCAAGGTCGCACAGTTCCTGGGACGTAAAGTCCCGGTATAGCTGCCGGTGCAGCTGTTGGGTGGAGCGGTCCAGGCAGTGCTGAAGCTCCTGGGCCGACTGGGTGGCGAAGAGGAGCTTGCGCCGTTCATCCCCGGCCCAGTGCTCCACCCGGATGTAGCCCTTCTCCCGCAGCCGCTTGATGATGCAGGACAGGGAGGCCATAGAATAGCCATATTCCCGGTGAATCTGGGTGAGGGAGGTACCCCGGTCGCTGTGCCCAAGCACATATAAAAGCACCTGGACCTGGGCAGCTGTGAGGCCCCAATGGGCCATCGTGCCGTTAATCCACTGCTCCACCTGAATGGAGATGCGCCGGTTGTCCCGCAGGACGCGCTCTTTGGCTGGTGTTGT
>CAUFAM010000126.1 GCA_959022875.1 uncultured Oscillospiraceae bacterium
ACCAACCTCCACGTCGCTGATCTGGTGGGCGTCCACCGACTCGGTGACCACCTGGCGGATCTGCTCGGCCCGCTCGGCCAGAGGCATATTCTCCGGCTCAAAGGAGAAGGTGTGGTAGGCGGAGACTTCCACGGCGCTGTTGCGGTAAAACAGCTGGTGGCCGGGGAGCAGGCGGAACACGCCCTTGAGGAAGGCCTCATCCAGGGCGGAGTACTGGAAGGTGAGGTAGAACTTCAGGGCCTCGGTGTTGAGCTCCTTCTTAAAGTCGGGGTGGGGCAGAAAGCTCTTCAGCTCAGAGCCGAAGAAGAAGGTGTCGCCCATCTGGGCATAGTAGAAGGGCTTAATGCCGAAGGGATCCCGGGCACCGTAGAGCTCCTGCTTTTCCTTGTCCCAGATGACAAAGGCAAACATGCCCCGCAGGCGCTTGGTAAACTCCGGGCCAAACTGCTCATAGCCCTGGAGGATGACCTCGGTGTCAGAGTTGGTGAGGAACGTACGCCCGGCGGCGATGAGCTCCTCCCGAAGCTGCTGGAAATTGTAGACCTCGCCGTTATAGGCCAACACCAGCTTCCCGTCCTGGCTGACCATGGGTTGGTGTCCGTTGGCAAGGTCGATAATAGAAAGACGGCGGTGGGCGATGGCGCAATGCTCGTCCACAAAAAATCCCTCGTCGTCGGGACCGCGGTGACGGATCATATCCGCCATGGCCTTCAGGGCTCCCTGGTCATGGACGGAGCGGGAAACAAAACCGGTAATGCCGCACATAAGAGAAACCTCCAGTTGCTGAACAAAAAAATTCATGATATAGTATAAGCGGAAAACCATGGGATGTCAATTTCACAACGTAGAAAGAAACAGAGAAAACGCCGGAAAAATTAGACGTTTTTTGGGAAAACTATTGTTACACATCAAATTTATGGAGGAAATACTATGGACCAGAAGGTTATGTACGCGCTGAGCTACGGCCTGTTTGTGCTCTCCGCCCGCCGGGGGGAGAAGGACAACGGCTGTATCACCAACACTGCCATCCAGGTGACGTCCGAGCCCAACCGCATTGCCATTGCCGTCAACAAGGCGAACTTTACCCACGACATGGTGAAGGAGACCGGGAAATTTACCGTATCCGTGCTGTCCGAGGAGGCCAAATTTGAGCTGTTCCAGCGCTTTGGTTTCCAGTCCGGCCGGGATGTGGATAAGCTGGCCGATTTCCAGGAGCACATTGCCCGGGACGGCAACGGCGTGGTTTATGTGACCCAGGGCACCAACGCCTGGATCTCCTGCCAGGTGGTGTCCACCATGGATCTGGGCACCCACACCCTGTTTGTGGCCGACGTGCTGGATGGGGGCGTGCTCTCCCAGGTTCCCAGCGCCACTTATTCCTACTACCAGGCTAACATCAAACCCAAGCCCGCCGCTCCCGCCGGGGAGAGCAGCAAGAAGCGTTGGGTTTGCACCATCTGCGGCTATGTGTATGAGGGGGAGGAGCTGCCCGCCGACTTCATCTGCCCGCTGTGCAAGCACCCCGCCTCTGATTTTGAGCTGTTGAAGTAAGCGCAAACAGTAAGCGCCGGAGGAGCAACCTCCGGCGCTTTTTTGCGTCTATGTGGATGAGCGGGATTGTATTGCGTCCCTGCATCCATTAAAATAAAGAAAAAGACAAGGAAAGGAGGGCTTGCGGTGGAGGACGGCAAGATCATCGACCTCTATTGGGCCCGGTCCCAACAGGCCATTGAGGCCAGCCAGGAGAAGTATGGGGCCTACTGCCACACCATAGCCCGGCGGATTCTGGAGCAGGAGGAGGACGCGGAGGAGTGCGTCAATGACACCTGGCTCCATGCCTGGAATGCCATGCCCCCCCAGCGGCCCAACATTTTGTCCGCCTTTTTTGGAAAGCTTACCCGCAACCTCTCCCTGGACCGGTGGCGCCGGGCCCGAGCGGCCAAACGGGGCGGGAATCAGGTGGAGATTGCCCTGCACGAGCTGGAGGACTGCCTGCCCGACCGGCACAGCCCGGATGAGGCCCTGGAAGCCAAGGAGACGGCGGCTATCATCTCCGATTTTCTCCGCCGCCAGGAGGAGATGGACCGGAAGCTCTTTATCCGCCGGTACTTTCATTTGGAGAGCCTGGAGGAGCTGCGGGGGGAATTTTTCATGACGGAGGGACAGGTGAAGTCCAGGCTTCACCGCCTGCGGAAAAAGCTGAAGGCGGAACTGGAGCGGGAGGGGGTGGCTGTATGACACGGGAACATCTGCTGGCGGCCATGGGCCTTCTGGATGACGACCTCATCCGGGAGGCGGAGGAGCCGGTGAGCCGGAAGAAATGGAACCGGGAGGCCTGGATCTCTCTGGCCGCCTGTCTGGCCATTGTGCTGACCATTGGCTACGGAGTAGTTCAGAGTGGATGGTGGAGCACCAACAGCGCCTCGGGCAGCTCCAGTGCGGGAGCGGCGATGGAGGATTGGTCGGGAGGCTCCGGCGACAGCACTGCTTCTTCTGGAGCGGCAGCGGCTCCCGGAGAAGCGGAGAGTGGAAACACCGCATCCGGCCTGAGCGGCCAGGTGCTCACGGTGATGGTGCCGGTGGGGGATGAGGTCTATCCCTACCAGCACCGATATGAGGAGGACCGGGTGCTGGATACCTTGCCCGAGGGCTGCCGCAGTCTGGGCCAGCTGGGAGCCTATGGAGACGGGGAGAACACTCCCTACACCGATGACGATGCGTTCCTGGGCGGTGAGCTGTGGATTGCCGGGGAAGGCTGGAACGGCCCGGTGTATCTGGAGACGCCGGAGGGCACCTATCTGGAGCTGGTCAAGGGTTAAAACGGCTAAAATCCAATACAATATGTATAATAAGTGCGGGACCATACAATCTGTATGGTCCCGGCTTGCGCCTGGAGGAAAATTGGCCGGGACGGTCACAATCAAGATGGTCTGATTGTGTTAAGGGTGAAAGGAGGTTGAGGGACGGATGCAGTGGAATTCACCGGCGGAGGCTCAGCGGTTTGTATCGGACTACGCCAACCCTATTTTGCGCCTGTGCACAACGTACTCCCTCACCCGGGAGGACGCCCAGGACATCTGCCAGGAGATCTTTCTCAAACTTCTGGAACAGCAGAAGGAATTTACCGACCGAGAGCATGAAAAGGCCTACATTTTAAAAATGGCCATCAACGCCTGTAAGAATGTGCTGAAGAGCGCGGGACGGCGGCGGGTGGTCCCCATGGACGAGGCGGAGCGGGTGCCGGCGCCTGAGCAAGACAGCCATGAGCTGATGGATCTCATCCGGGCCCTGCCGGAGCACTACGGGGCGACGGTGTACCTCTTTTATTATGAGGGATACAGCCTGGACGAGATCGCAAAGCTGTGCTCCTGCACCCCAGCGGCGGCACGGAAATGGCTGAGCCGAAGCCGAAAGCTGTTGGCCAAGGAACTGGAGGTGAGACGATGAAAGACATACGTCTGAGCTTTGAGGAGATTCGGTTTACCCAGGAGGAACAAGCGGAATTGGCCGACCGGCTGCGCCGGGCGGCGGAACAGGAGGGAACGATGACAGAAGAAACCAAGCGGAAGGTAAAGAAAGTAAGCAGGGGTGTAGTGATCGGCATTGCTGCGGCGCTGACTTTGACGGCAGGGGCACTGGCAGCTACCTTGTCCACTGGGCTGCGAGGGTATTTTGATACGGCTGCGCCCGGGGCACAGGAGAAGCTGGAGAGCGGCATCTATCAGTTGAACCGGAGTCTGGAATATAATGGCTGGACGGTAGCCCTCACGGACTGTGTGGGAGATGACAACAAAGCGTTTATCTGGGTGGAGGTTACGGCCCCGGAGGGTGTTTCCCTGACAGAAAGTGAGAACCGATGGTTCAGAACACTTTTTGATTTGAGCGGTGAGGGGATTGCCGGGCCCACGGGCGGAAGCCTATATACCATCCCGGATGAAGATCCGGAAGACAACCAGTTATCGTTCTGCATGGAAGCATCCCCCTGGGTAGATGGTGGGCTGAGAGGTGCCGTGATGGACATCACACTGGAGCCCATTGAAGATGTGGCCCTGGCCGAGGGAGAGGAATATCAGGAGATCGAGATGTACGAGCGCACAGAGGCCATCCGAGATCACAGCTGGCTGTTTGAAGATGTGGTACTGGATTATCCGGATCAGGCTATCCGGCTGGAACCGGGGTTGGAGGTGGAGTACTTGGATGGAACGTCAACATTGAGCCAGGTGACGATTTCTCCGCTGACGGTCACAGTCCGGCTAGGGGGAGGCTCGTGCTATGACTATGATTCCCGCATTACCAAGATGCTGGGGGCGGAGGCTGAAGATGAACATCCGTCTCCGGATGAGAAAGTCATTGAGACTCCCTCGGGAACTACATTCACCTTTGGTTCTGGGGATGGTGCGGCGGATCGGCTTGAAAATGCGCAGGCGAGAAGCGATTTGCTGTGGGGTTCTCTTGGGGTGGAGATCCATATGAAGGATGGTACCGTGCTCTCCCAGCTGCCTAAGGCTTCGGGGTGTTCCGGGGATAACGGTCTTCCTCCCAGCACGCCGGAAGAGGCTTATGTGGAAGGCATGTTCCATTATAAGCAGACGAATCACAATCTCATTCCAGACCGCATCATCGACCCCAGTCAGGTAGACTATATGACCGTGTGCGGGGTGGATATCCCGTTAAACGCAGAATAATCGAATACAAAAGGTATAAAAAATCCGGGGCCATACAATTTGTATGGCCCCGGACCTTATGTTCAGGGGAAAATCAGCCTTCCGGCTCCTCCAGGGTGCGCACCTGGATCTCCAGTACCCGGCGGTGCTCCACTTTGGTGACGGTGACGTCCAGACCTTCAGCCTGGAAGTGGTCGCCCTCCTCGGGGA
>CAUFAM010000127.1 GCA_959022875.1 uncultured Oscillospiraceae bacterium
CCCCAAAAATAAAATCCCAACCGGCTTTCTCTCCCGGCACAGCTGCCCGGCATAGGTCACTTCGTCGGCATCCTCGTCCAGGTAGTAGACCGCCGCATCCCGGTCCTGCCGCTCCAGAAGGGCCTGAATCTGCTCCACCAGGTCGGCAAAGAGCATATTCTGCGTCCCCTTTACCAAAATGGCAATGCTGGTGCCCGCCTGCTGCTTGAGATGTTTGGCGTTGTTGTTGGGCTGAAATCCATACTCCTCTACCACCGCCATAACCTTTTGGCGGGTCTTGTCGCTCACATCCGGGTGGTGGTTGAGCACCCGGGACACCGTGGCCACCCCGCAGCCCGACAGCCGGGCAATATCCTTGATGGTCATTCCGATCCCTCCTCTCCGGTCCCAAAGGGTAAATCCGCTCTTTTCGCGCGTGCCTGCGCCGCGCCGCCTGCCCAGGCTTCTCTCCCTCCGGCCACAGGCGGACGCTCCTCCGGAACCATTACCGGAATCGTTTCCGGTCCATTGTAGTTATGATGATAGCCCCCTCATTCCCAATCTGCAAGAAAAATTTGGTACCTTCCCGCCAACTTTGGCGGTTTATTTAATTTTTCATTTCTTCCTTTGTGAAATCTGTCCATCTGCCCAGGACAGAACGAGAGAATCTCGCATATTTTCGTTGTCATTTTTGAAACCATCCGCTATAATATAATAAATAAACAAGTCCTGTGTAAACCCGGGGCATCTTCGCCCCTTAAGGAGGCGCATGTCATGAGCAACTATGTCATTTCCATCAGCCGTGAATTTGGCAGCGGTGGCCGCCTGATCGGTAAGCGCCTGGCCGCCCATTTGGGCATCCCCTGCTATGACCGGACCATCATTCAGAAGACTGCGGAAAAAAGCGGCCTTTCTCCCGATTTTATTGCCCGGGCAGAGGAGCGCGCCCGCAGCCGCTTCCACCTTTCCATCGCTCCCATCGGCATCGGCACCCCCGCCTTTGCCCACCAGGGCGTCCCGGTCAGTCACCAGGCCTTCTTTGCCCAGGCAGAGGTCATCCGGGAACTGGCCAACGAGGGCCCCTGCGTCATCGTGGGACGCTGCAGCGACTATGTGCTGGGCGAGCGGCCTGAGTGTCTGAAGGTCTTTGTCTACGCCGACCTGCCCAGCCGCATTCAGCGGTGTGTGGAGGAATACCACATCCCCGCCGACGACATGGAAAAGCGCGTCATCCAGATGGACCGCGGCCGCTCCAACTACTATAACTACTACACCGGCCACAACTGGGGCGATATGCGCCGCTACGACCTGACTCTCAACTCCAGCACCACGGGCATTGAGGGCGCGGTGGAGCTTATCTCCACCCTGGTCAAGGCCCGGGCCGCGGTGGACGCCCTGTGATGGCCGCCATGCCCCTGACCATTCAGCTCTCCGGCTCCCAGGGAAAAACGGGCCGCTATGAAGAGGCCCTTCACAGCCTGGGGGCCGTCCCCCGGGCGGGATACTGTCCCACGCCCGATCTCAGCTGTGACGGGCTCATTTTGTGCGGCGGAGGCGATCTGGAAAGCTCCCTTTTCGGCCAGGAGAACCAGGGCTCCCATCCTCCCGATGTGGCCCGGGACCAGGCCGAGCTGGAACTGTTTCGCGCCTTTTACCAGGCCGGAAAGCCTATCCTGGGCATCTGCCGGGGCATGCAGGTCATCAATGTGGCCCTGGGGGGCGACCTCATCCAGGATCTCCCCGCCCCGGTCCGTATCTTCCACAGCGCCGGGGAGTGCGACCTGGTTCACCCGGTGCGCTGCCTGGAGGGGAGTTTCCTCCACCAGCTCTATGGCCCTTTGCTGCCGGTCAACAGCCTCCACCACCAGGCGGTAGACCGCCTGGGGAAGGGCCTGCGGGCCATCGCCTGGTCGGAGAGCGGCGTCGTTGAGGCGCTGGATTGCCCCGGCCAGCCCATCCTGGCCGTCCAGTTCCATCCCGAGCGCATGGCCTTTTCCTACCGCCGTCCCGATACCGCCGACGGCGGTCCCATCCTGTCCCATTTTCTGACTCTGTGCCGGCAGGCCCAATCTCTTTGACCTGCCGCTTCTACAAACGAGGTAACAACACTATGCACAACCCCATCCCCCGCTTTTGTCGGTCTCTTGTCTCCCTGGCGGCCATTGCCGCCCTCACCCTCTCCCCCGCCTACGCCCTGGATCAGCAGGAGCTTCTCTCCCCCTTTGATCCCGACCTTCCCTCCATCTGGGTAGACCGGATCATTCAGCTCCTCTCCCCCTATCAAGCCCTGGAAAACAGCTCTCTGGAGCTGGAAGAGCGCTATCGGGCCTGGGCCGAGGCCAATCCCCAGCTGTCCCAGCAGCAGGTGGTTCTGGAGGTCAACATCGGCCTGGATAAGGAATTTTATGAGGATACCGACCTGGTTTCCCAGCCTGAGAGCCTTACCGCCCTGGTAAACAAGTACCACGCCCTGCCCCGGGACTATGTCCCTGAGCTGGAAGCCCTGGTCTACCCCTACGGCATCGGTTCTCTCCGGCCGGAGGCCGCTGAGGCCTTCCGGGCCATGGCGGATGCCGCCCGGGAGGAGGGGATCTGGCTTCAGAGCGTCTCCGCTTACCGCTCCTATGAGCGGCAGGAGAGCATCTACGCCCGCTACCTGTCCCAGGACACCCAGGCCTCGGTGGACTCCTACTCCGCCCGTCCGGGCTACTCCGAGCACCAGACCGCACTGGCCCTGGACATTAACACGGCCAGTCTCAGCGCTCACTTTGAAAACACCCCCGCCTATGCCTGGCTGACGGAGCACTGCGCCGAATATGGCTTCATCCTCCGCTACCCTCAGGGCAAGGAGGACATCACCGGCTACCGCTTTGAGCCCTGGCACTACCGCTATGTGGGTGTCGAGGCGGCCCAGGCCTGTATGAGCCAGGATCTCACCTTTGAGGAGTACCTGGCCCTCCAGCCCACCGACAAAACGCCGTCCTCCACCGGCCCCGTGGAGGGCCTCCCCTTTATCTAAGGATACAAAAACGTCCGGACGCCTAAGCGTCCGGACGTTTCGTTAAGTTTCTTCCATTCCCTTGGGCAGGGAATCATCCTCCCGGATCCAGTCCTCCACATGGACCACACTATAATCCCGCTCGGTGTTGCGGATAACCACCCGCTCAATTCCGGCGTTAATGATCATCCTGCGGCACATGGAGCAGGAGGTGGCATCGTGGAGCAGCTCTCCGCTCTTGGCCTCCCGCCCGGCCAGATACAGGGTAGCATTCAGGGTATCCCGGCGGGCGGCGGATATAATGGCATTCATCTCCGCGTGAACCGACCGGCACAGCTCATACCGCTCCCCCGAGGGGACATTCATGGCCTCCCGGGTGCAATAGCCCAGATCCATGCAGTTTTTCCGTCCTCTGGGCGCGCCGTTGTAGCCGGTGGAGACAATCTCATCATTTTTTACAATGATTGCTCCATAGCACCGGCGCAGGCAGGTGGACCGCTCCAGAACGGTTTCGGCAATATCCAGATAATAGTTCTCCTTGTCGATGCGCTTCACAAGCGTTCCCTCCCACGGTATAGTTTCGTACCGACAGTATAGCTTATTTTTCATCTTCCCGCAAGAACTTTCTCTCTCTGACAAGTTTCTGGAAAATCCCCCCGAAAACTGTGCTGAATTTACATTTTGTTTACGAATGCCTCCTTGACGATTTTCCGGCGGCGCGCTAATATTATTTTAAGATATTCGGCAGGCGATTACGCCTGCCTTCCCTGTCTTTCAAGGAGGCGCGCCTATGATCCGCAACGCGATCCATCGTTTTATGTATGGCCGCTACGGCAACGATACCCTGAACCTATTTTTCATTGTTTTATACCTTTTTCTCTATCTTCTGTTTGCCCTGACCCATGTGGAGCTTTTCTATTGGGTCTCCCTGGCGCTGGTTTTTGTATCCCTGTTTCGTCTGCTCTCCCGGAATATCCCCGCTCGGCGGAAAGAAAACGCCCAGTTTATGCGCCTGGCCGGCCCTGTGATTCAGTGGTTCCGCCTCCAGCGCACCATGCACCGGGACAAAGACCATCGCTACTTCAAGTGCCCCAACTGCGGCCAGCAGCTTCGGGTTCCCCGGGGCAAGGGAAAAATCACCGTCACCTGCCGCAGCTGCGGCGCCAGTTTTCAGGAAAACAGTTGAACCAACGCCCTGCCGCTCCCTCTCAGCGGCAGGGCTTTTTTGTGAAAAGCCTTTCCTTTTGTTTGAAATATGGTATACTACTATGGGAATTAACCCGCTTTTATTTACTGAATCCGTTGGAAAAGGAGCATTTTACTATGTCTGCCATGTATGACGTCGTCATTCTGGGCTGCGGCGAAGCCGGGATCTTTGCCGCCTATGAGCTGGCCCATCTCCGTCCCGAGCTCAAACTCCTGGCCCTGGACCAAGGCCAGGACATCTACCACCGCAGCTGCCCCATCGTAGCGGGCAAGGTACGGGAATGCATCCACTGCCCCGTCTGCCACACTATGTGCGGCTTCGGGGGCGCGGGCGCCTTTTCCGATGGTAAGTTTAATTTCACCACCCAATTCGGCGGCTGGCTCACCGACTTTATGGATCCCGGCCAGGTCATGGAGCTCATCGACTACGTAGACTCCATCAATGTCCTCCATGGAGCCACCACGGAGTGCTTTTCCACCTCCACCCCGGAGGCCCGGGCTCTGGAGCGCCGGGCCCTGGCCTATGACCTCCACCTGCTTCAGGCCCGGTGCAAGCATCTGGGCACGGAAAATAACCTGCGGATCCTCACCAACATCTATGAGGGCCTTCAGAACAAGCTGGAGTTCCGCTTTAACACTGAAGTGGAAGCCATTGAACGCGCTGAGGAGGGC
>CAUFAM010000128.1 GCA_959022875.1 uncultured Oscillospiraceae bacterium
ACGAGCGTATGGCCCGCGAGCTGGTGGAGCAGCGCAAGCATGAGCAGAAGAGCGCCCTCAATAACAGCGTGGGCAAGGTCACTCTGGACGACCTGTTCAGCCACATCCAGGCCGGCGAGATGAAGAACCTGAATATCATCGTCAAGGCCGATGTTCAGGGCTCCGCCGAGGCGGTGAAGGCCTCCCTGGAGAAGCTGACCAACGAGGAGGTCCGGGTGCGGGTCATCCACTGCGCCGTGGGCGCCATCAACGAGAGCGATGTCATGCTGGCCGCCACCTCCGGGGCCATCATCGTGGGCTTCAACGTCCGCCCTGACGCCAACGCCAAGGAGTCTGCCCCCCGGATGAACGTAGATATGCGCATGTACCGGGTCATCTACGACGCCATCAACGAGATCGAGGCGGCCATGAAGGGCATGCTGGCTCCCAAGTTCAAGGAAGTGGACCTGGGCCGGGCCGAGGTGCGCAATGTCTTCCGCATTACCGGCGTGGGCATGGTGGCCGGCTGCTACGTGCTGGACGGCAAGATGCAGCGCGGCGCCCAGATGCGCCTGCTCCGGGACAACATCGTCATTTACGACGGCGCCATCGCCTCTCTCCAGCGCTTCAAGGACAGCGTGAAGGAGGTTGCCTCCGGCTACGAGTGCGGCATCACCTTCGAGAAGTTCCAGGACATCAAGGAAGGCGACATCATCGAAGCCTATATCATGGAGCAGATTGAGGTTTAACGCAGAAACTTCCGGTTATGCTAACCAAATCCAAGCCCAGCCAAGCGGGTGGGATTTAGAGAGGACGAGCAGCGAAACGAAGCGGATGTCCGGCTTTAGCCGGACGCAGCGGCGTGGAGTTTGTGAGGACGAGGAGCAGCGCCAGGTTTCAGAGCAACACTTTTCATCGTAAAACCCCAAAAGCAGGGCGGGCGTTTTCGCCCGTCCTGCTTTTGCATATTATTGACAGGATGGGTGAGCCGCGCCAGCCACCCATGAAGACGGTTTTCCATCCAGAGCCGGATGGCTGTTACCGTCTGAGTTTGAAGCCTGTGGGCATGTTTTGCCCGGAAAGGAGTACAACACCATGGCAAGCAACCGAATTGGACGCATCAACGAAGAAATTCAGCGGGAGCTGGCGGCCCTCATTCCCTCCGTCAAGGATCCCCGGGTGACGGGGATGATCTCCGTGACGGCGGTGGACACCACGCCCGACCTGAAATTTGCCAAAATCTATATCAGCGTGCTGGACAAGAGCGACTGTGAGCAGGTGCTCAAGGGGCTGAAGTCCGCAGCGGGCTGGCTTCGGCGGGAGCTGGGCCGGTCGCTGAACCTGCGCAACACCCCGGAGCTCACCTTTGTCCGGGACGACTCCATCGACAAGGGCGCCCACATTCTGGAAATGCTCCGCAACCCCGAGGTGGTCAAGCCCGCCAACCCGGCCAACGAGCACATCATTCTGGACGAGGAGTAATTCCCGTTGTATACAGGAGGAACCACCATGACCCCAAAGGAGACCGCTGAATTTCTCAAAGCCAGAGACGGCTATCTGATCCTCACCCACGTGCGCCCCGACGGGGACACCATCGGCTGTGCCGCCGGGCTGTGCCGGGCGCTGCGGCAGATGGGCAAGGAGGCCTATGTCCTCCATAACCCCGAGGCCACCTCTCTCTTTACCCCCTATCTGGAGGGGCTGGTAGCCCCTGAGGGGTATGGGCCGGAGACGGTGGTGGCGGTGGATACGGCCGCCCGGGGGCTGTTCCCGGACAACGCCAAGCAGTATCTGGAGGGGGTGGAGCTGACCATCGACCACCACCCCTCCCAGGAATTTTACGCCAGGCACACCTGTCTGGACGCCAAGCGGGCGGCCTGCGGGGAATTGATGTACGAAATCGTGAAGCTTCTGGGCCCCATCACCCCGGAAATGGGAGAGGCGCTCTATGTGGCCGTGTCCACCGACTGCGGCTGCTTTGTGTACAGCAACACCACCCCCGCCACCCACCGGGTGGCCGCCGAACTCATGGAGACGGGCTTTGATCCCTACCCGGTGAACCGCCGGCACTTCCGCACCAAGTCCTTTAAGCGCCTGAAGATCGAGGGCATGCTGGCTTCCGGCATGGAGCTGCGGGACAACGGCGACACCGCCCTGGTCTTCCTCACCCTGGACATGCTCCGGGAGGTGGGAGCCGACGAGCGGGACATTGACGACATCTCCGCCTTTGTGGGCCAGGTGGAGGGGGTCAAAACCGGTGTGACCCTCCGGGAGCTGCGCCCGGGGGAGTGCAAGCTCTCCCTGCGCACCGACCCCGGCGACCTGGACGCCAGCGCCGTGTGCGCCATTCTGGGGGGCGGGGGCCACGCCGCCGCCGCCGGAGCCACCATTGAGGGCACCATGAATGAGGCCCGAGAGGCCGTGCTGGCCGCCATCGAGACCGTCCGACAGGGCTGAGGGAGGACCTATGCCAAACGGAATCATCGTCATCGACAAAGACCCCAACTGGACTTCCATGGACGTGTGCGCCAAGCTCCGGGGGATTTTTCGGGAGAAGCGCATCGGCCACGCGGGGACCCTGGACCCCATGGCCACGGGGGTGCTGCCGGTCTTTGTAGGCCGGGCCACCCGGGCGGTGGAGTTTGCCGGGGAGGGGGAGAAGGAATACGTGGCCGGGCTGCGGTTAGGGCTAGTCACCAACACCCAGGACACCAGCGGCGAAACCCTGGAGGAGCACCCCGTCTCCGTCACCGAGGAGGCGCTGGAGCGGGTGTTGGAGCAGTTCCGGGGAGAAATCTCCCAGGTGCCCCCCATGTACTCTGCCATCAAAATAAACGGCAAAAAGCTCTATGAGTTGGCCCGGAAGGGCCGGGAGGTGGAGCGCCCCGCCCGCAAGGTCACCATCCATGCCCTCACCCTGGAGAGCCGGGAGGGGGAGGCGGACTTTACCATTCGGGTGCGCTGCTCCAAGGGCACCTATGTGCGCACCCTCTGCCACGACATCGGCCAGGCCCTGGGCTGCGGCGGCTGCATGAGCAGCCTGCGGCGCACCATGGCCGCGGGCTTCACCCTGGAGGACGCGGTGAAGCTGGAGCAGGTCCAGCAGGCCCAGGACCCGGCAAAGCTGCTGCTGCCCGTGGACGCCTATTTTGCCGGACGGCCGGTGCTGCTGTTAAAGCCCGAGTTGGAGAAAAAGGTGCGCAACGGCATGACCGTCATCCTGCCCCAGGCCCCCGGCCTTTCCGGGGAGTGCCGGGTGTACGGGGAGAGCGGGGAATTTCTGGCCCTGGGGAAGCTGTCCGGGAAGAAGCTGGAGACCATTAAGAGCTTTTTCACCCTGTGAACCCTGCAAGTTCCCAACCACGAAATCATAAGCATACACAAGGAGAGAAACTATGCCCAACAAACCCAAACGCGTCATCGCCCTGGGCTTCTTTGACGGAGTCCACCTGGGCCACGGAGCCCTTTTGCGGGCGGTGACCGCCGCGGCGGACCGGCTGGAGGCCGTCCCCTGCGCCTTCACCTTCGACCGCCATCCCGGCGGGGCCATCACCGGGGAGAAGGTGCCCCTGCTCAGTACGGTGGAGGACCGGATCTGGCTCATGCGCCGGTGCTACAACATCCAGGAGGTCATCGTAGCCTCCTTCGACGCCATGCAGCGCATGGACTGGGAGGATTTTATCGTCCACTACCTGGTGGAGGAGCTGGGGTGTGTCCATGTGGTGGCGGGCCACGACTTCCACTTTGGCTACCTGGGCAAGGGCAACCCCAAGCGCCTGCAGGACAAGTGCCGGGAGCTGGGGGTGGGCTGTGACATCATCGGAAAGGTGGAGCAGGACGGCATCACCATCTCCTCCACCTATATCCGTACCCTCATCGCCCAGGGGGAGATGGACCGGGCGATGGAGTTTTTGGGCCACCCCCACATCCTCACCCAGACGGTCAGCCACGGAAAGAAGATCGGCTCTTCCACCCTGGGATTCCCCACGGTGAACCTGCGGGTGCCCGAGGGGGTCATCGTGCCCGCCTTTGGCGTGTACGCCACCCGGGTGTGGTTTGACGGGGAGTGCCGCAGTGCGGTGACCAATGTGGGCGTGCGTCCCACCGTGGAGAATAACGACGGCAGCGTGACGGTGGAGGGGTTCATTCTGGACTTCTCCGGGGACCTGTACGGCCACCAGGTGCGCATGGAGTTTTACCACCGCCTGCGTGGGGAGAAGAAGTTCCCCTCCATGGAAGCCCTGTCTGATGAGATCCGCCGCAACGCCCAGCAGACCCGGGAATTTTTCAAACGGCGGGGCTGAGAGAGAACCCGCCCATCATCTTGCCGGAGGAGAGAGTGCCTATGCCAAACCGAGACCTGTTCCATCTGCTCCACCACGACCATCAGGCCCGCTATGACAAGATGTTCCCCTACCTATGGGCCTTTGTGGTGCTCACCCTAGTTACGGGCTTTGCCCTGGACACGCCGGAGAATATTTTTGCCGGACTGACCCGGATCGTCATGGTGGAGGACGCCCTCATCACTGACTATGTCCTGGTGGCCGGGCCGGGGGCCGCCCTGGTAAACTCTGCTCTGGTGACCGCGGTGACCATCTGGGTGCTTTATCTGTCCCGGGACGTGCTCAATGGTATGACCCTGGTGGAACTGGGACTGATGTCTGGCTTTTCCCTGTTTGGAAAAAATCTCGTCAACATCTGGCCCATTCTCATTGGCTCCTGGCTGTACGCCAAAATGAAGCGGGAGCCGGTGGGCAGCTATGCGGGCATCGGCCTGATGGCCACGGCCCTGGCCCCCATCGTCAGTTATATCGCCCTGGA
>CAUFAM010000129.1 GCA_959022875.1 uncultured Oscillospiraceae bacterium
ACCCGGACTACGGCATCTGGTACCTGGACATCCAGGAGCACCCGGAGCGGTATGTGGGCAAGACCATCACCATGAAAACCCAGGCCATGACCGGCATGCGTCTGCCCAAGGGCACCTTTGTCCCCGGCCGCAACGCCATGACCTGCTGTGCCGAGGACATCCGTTTCTTCGGTTTCCTGTGCAAGTACGATAAGGCCCGTTCCCTTAAGAAAGGGGAGTGGGTCACCGTCACGGCGGAGATCCGCTGGGAAGAGGCCAAGGTGTACGACGGAGAGGGCGTGGTACTCTATGCCCAGTCCGTGGAGCCCGCCCAGCGGCCGGAAGACCCCCTGGTTTATTTCAGATAATCGCAAAAACAGCAAAACGCCCCACGCGCTGAGTGCGCATGGGGCGTTTTTATGCCCTCCGCAGGAGTTCCAGCGCCCGCAGGCGCTGGAATAAAGTTTAATCTGTTTTCCGGCGGCTTTGCCGACCGGAAAAACACTTCTCACAAAAATCCCCCCGACTTTTTTCTGAGGCCCCATAAAACCTCTGGTTTTATGGGAGAGGAGGAGCAGTGAAGTGAATGAGCATTCCCATTTATGGGAATGTGAATGATACGAAGCTTGCGACGACGAAATCGAGGGGGGATTTTTGTACAGCTCTTCTCAAACAAGCAGCGGAAGCTGCTGGTTTGAATTATCCAAAGAAGGAGATATAGCCCAGCACGAAGATGACCAGCACCACGATGGGCAGGATGTAGGTCACATAGAACCGGATGGACTTGGGGAACTTCAGGCCTTCCCCGGCATTGGCCTCGGCCAGGAAGTTATCCCAGCCCCACCCCAGCTTGCTCACACAGAACAGCAGATACACCAGAGAACCCAGAGGCAGGATGTTCTGGGACACCAGGAAGTCCTCCACGGTGGAAATGTCCATTCCCAGGATGCGCACATTGGACCACACATTGGAACCCAGCACGCAAGGCATGGACAGCACCAACACGCCCACCAGGTTCACCAGCACGCCCTTCTTCCGGCTCCAGTTCCACTTATCCATGCAGAAGGAGATGAGGTTCTCAAACACGGCAATGATGGTGGACAGGGCCGCAAAGAACAGGAACACAAAGAACAGTCCGCCCCACAGCTGGCCCATGGGCATGTGGTTGAACACATTGGGCAGGGTGATGAACACCAGAGAGGCACCGGACTGGGGAGCTACCCCGTAGGCAGAGCAGGCGGGGAAAATAATGAGGCCCGCCACAAAGGCCACGCTGGTATCCAGCACGCCAATACGCACCGCCTCGCCCATCAGCCGGTGCTCCTTGCCGATGTAGCTGCCGAAGATGGCAATGGCACCGATGCCCAGGGACAGGGTGAAATAGGCCTGTCCCATGGCGGCAAAGACTGCCTCGCCCAGAATGAAGTTACCCTCAGCATCATAGATCAGGTTGCGGAAGTTGGGCTGGAGATAGAACTTCAGGCCCTCGCCCGCCCCCTCCAACAAAATGGAGTTGATGGCCAGCACTACCATCAGACCCAGCAGGCAGAGCATCATTACCTTATTGACCCGCTCCACACCATTGCGCAGGCCCTGGGCACACACCAGCATGCCCAGCACCACCACGATGACCATAAAGATCCCCATAATCACCGGGTCAGCCTGCATCTGGGTGAACTCTCCGGTGACCTGCTGGGCATCCAGCCCCATAAAGTCGCCCCGGATGGTTTTGACGCAGTAGTACAGCAGCCATCCGGCAATGACGGTATAAAACATCATCAGCAGGTAGTTGCCCGCAAAGCCGATGTAGCTGTACCAGTGCCACTTGGTGCCCCTGGGTTCCAGCACGTGGAAGGACAGCGCCATGCTCTTCTGACTGGCCCGGCCCACAGCCAGCTCCATGGACATGACCGGCAGGCCCAGGGTCACCAGAAACAGCAGATAGAGCAGCACAAAGGCCGCCCCGCCGTATTGACCCGTGATGTAAGGAAACCGCCATACGTTGCCTAAGCCGATGGCGCACCCCGCCGAAATGAGCAGAAAGCCCAATCGGGAGGAAAAGCTCTCTCGTTTTTCCATGATATTCTCCTCTCTCCCGAACACCTCCGGGATCCCCGGGGGTGCTCTCCCCGGAAACAACTATCCTATTGTACCCGCCCACCCCTCCTAGGTCAAGTCCTGGGGAAAAAAGGGGGAAATTTCCTCTTGACAGTCTGACAGTTTCCGCTATAATAAATAGTACAATTGTTCTATTCGAGAGAGGGGATACCATGGAACTGCTGGACAAGCTGAATATTCTGGCGGACGCAGCCAAGTATGACGCCGCCTGTACCTCCAGCGGCATGGACCGCGCCGGGCGACCGGGGACGGTGGGCAGCACTATGATGGCCGGCTGCTGCCACTCCTTTTCCGCCGACGGGCGCTGCATCTCCCTGCTGAAAGTACTGCTCACCAACTACTGTATCTACGACTGCCAGTACTGCGTCAACCGCCGCTCCAACGACCTGCCCCGGGCGGCCTTCACCCCCCGGGAGCTATGTGAGCTCACCATGGGCTTTTACCGGCGCAACTATATTGAGGGGCTGTTTCTCTCCTCGGCAGTCATTCGAACTCCCGACTACACCACCGAGCAGATGATCGAAGCTCTGCGCCTGCTCCGGGAGGAGTACCGCTTTGGGGGCTATATTCACGCCAAGGCCATTCCCGGGGCCGATCCCCTGCTCACCCACCGTCTGGGTCTGCTGGCCGACCGGCTGAGCGTAAACATTGAGCTGCCCAGCGCTCAGAGCCTTTCCCTGCTGGCTCCCGACAAGAAAAAGGGGGCCATTCTGGCCCCTATGGGGCAGATCCGGGATGGGATCGCAGTATCCAAGCAGGAACTAAAACTCTACCGCCACGCCCCCCGTTTTGCTCCGGCGGGGCAGTCCACCCAGATGATTGTTGGGGCCACCGGGGAGAGCGACCGGCACATTCTCTCCCTCACCCAGGGGCTCTATGACAAATATCACTTAAAGCGTGTCTTCTACTCCGCCTACATGCCCGTGTCCACCAGCCCCCTGCTCCCCACCCCCCAAGGCTTCCAGCCGCCCCTCCTCCGGGAGCACCGGCTCTATCAGGCAGACTGGCTGCTGCGCTTTTACCACTTCCGGGCGGAGGAAATTCTGGATGAAGGGCAGCCCGACCTGGATCTGCGCATGGATCCCAAGTGCTGCTGGGCCCTGCGCCACCTGGAATTTTTCCCCGTGGAGGTGAACCAGGCGGACTATGAGGCCCTGCTGCGGGTGCCGGGAATCGGGGTGCGCTCCGCCCGGCGGATTCTCACCGCCCGGCGGGTGGGGCCTCTCACCTTTGAGGGGCTCAAGCGCCTGGGGGTGGTGCTGAAGCGGGCCCAGTATTTTCTCACCTGCTCCGGCCGTCCCCTCCGGGGCTTGCACGTTACGGAAGACGGATTGCTGCGCCATCTGTTGGCTCTGGAGGCTCCCGCCACGGCCTCCCAGGAGCCGGTGCAGCTGTCCCTGTTTGATTCGGCGGGTTAGGAGGTACCCAACATGCCCTGGACGCAGGTGTGCTGCTGCTACGACGGCAGCTTTCCCGGCTTTCTCACCTGTGTGTTTGAAAGCTATGTTCACAAGGAGGAACCGGTGGAGTTTCGCACCCCGGAGGATCTGTCCTGCTCCCTCTACCCTCAGCGCACCATTCACACACACCCGGCCCACGCCCAGCGGGTCTACCGCTCTCTGGAGGGAAAACTGGGCCGGGAGGGGCGGGAGCTGCTTGTCCGGGGCTTTCTCACCTGCCTGCCGGAAAAGGAGCTGTGGCTGTGGCGGTTTCTCCGCATGGGCTATGACCGAGGCCCCACCTTTACCCGCAACCTCACTGACCCCACCGTGGATACCGTGCGCCGGGCGGTGCAGCACCTGAACAGCGAGGCCCACCAGTACAAGGGTTTCACCCGCTTTTCTGAGCTTCAAGGCATTCTCGTGGGGGAAATTGAGCCCAAAAACCGGGTGCTCCCCCTCCTGCGCCCCCACTTCCGGGGCCGCTACCCGGGAGAAAATCTGGTTCTCCACGACCGCACCCACCAGGAAGCCCTGTTCTCCCGTCCCCGGGAGTGGGCCATCCTTCCGGTAGAGGATTTCCGCCCCGGCCCGCCCGGAGAGGAGGAGCTTCAATACCGGAAGCTGTGGCGCAGCTTCTATGATACCATTGCCATCGAAGGCCGCTATAACCCAAAATGCCGCATGACTCAAATGCCCAAGCGCTACTGGGCCATGATGACCGAGTTTCAGAAGGATTGGGACAGCGCCCTGCCCCAGATTTCCTGCGCCCCTTGTCCCCCAAAAGATCCTTTGGTATAATTTTGGTGATGTAAACTGCCGGTTTACAAAAAATGCCTTCCGGTTGGTAGCGGATTTTCCACCAGCCTGCTATGGTTGAGGGGAAAGGAGGCGGTTTTTATGACGCTGGGGCAGCGCATCGCCCAGAAGCGAAAGGAGCTTGGGCTCTCCCAGGAGGGGCTTGGAGAACAGCTGGGCGTCTCCCGGCAGGCTATTTATAAGTGGGAGTCGGACGCCTCGCTCCCGGAGATTGAAAAGCTCATTGCCCTCAGCCGCCTGTTCTCGGTCACTGTGGGTTGGCTGCTGGGGGTGGAGGAGGAGTCCCAACCTGCCGGGGAGGAGGAGCTCACCCCACGGCAGCTGGCCATGGTCCGGGAGATCACCGAAGGGTATCTCTCCGCCCGGCCTGCCGGTCTTTCGCCCAAGAGAAAAAAGCAGCTGCTGAC
>CAUFAM010000130.1 GCA_959022875.1 uncultured Oscillospiraceae bacterium
GGACGAGTGCTGCAAGTTTTTTGACGATCTGTGCACCCCCACGGAGCTGCGTTCCCTGGAGCAGCGCTTTGACGTGGCAGTCTACCTCCAGCAGGGTCTGGTCTATCTGGACATTCTGGAAAAGACCGGCGCCAGCAGCGCCACCATCAGCCGGGTGCGTCGGTCCATGCTGGACAACGGCGCGGGCGGGGTCATGCAGGAGGTCATCCTCCGGGAGGGCCTGGGAGACAAAAAGGAAGAGGAATAAAATCTGCGGATGTTTTAGAAAGTAGGGAAGCAAGATGAAAGAACTGATGTTGGGCAACGCCGCCGTTGCCCGGGGACTGTATGAGGCCGGGTGCTGCGTGATCTCCAGCTATCCCGGTACCCCCAGCACTGAGATTACCGAGGAGGCCGCCAAGTACGACGAAATCTACTGCGAGTGGGCCCCCAACGAGAAAGTGGCCATGGAGGCGGCTTTCGGCGCATGCCTGGCCGGTAAGCGTTCCTTCTGCGGCATGAAACATGTGGGCCTCAACGTGGCTGCCGACCCCCTGTACACCATGTCTTACACCGGCGTCAACGCCGGAATGGTCATCGGCGTGGCCGACGACGCGGGCATGCACTCCTCCCAGAACGAGCAGGACTCCCGCCACCACGCCATTGCCTCCAAGGTGCCCATGCTGGAGCCCAGCGACTCCAAGGAATCGCTGGAGTTTGCCAAGCTGGCCTATGAGCTTTCCGAAGAGTTTGACACCCCCGTGCTGCTGAAGATGTGCACCCGCGTGGCCCACTCCCAGTCCCTGGTGGAGACGTCTCCCCGGGCGGAGCAGCCGGTGAAGACCTATGAGAAGAACATTGCCAAGTATGTCATGATGCCCGGCAACGCCATCCGCCGCCACCCTGTGGTGGAGGAGCGCACCCGGAAGCTTCAGGAGTGGGCGGAGACCGCTCCCATCAACCGCGTGGAGATGGGTGGCACCAAGATGGGCATCATCACCTCCTCCACCTCCTACCAGTATGTGAAGGAAGTCTTCGGCGACAGTGTGTCCGTGCTGAAGCTGGGCATGGCAAACCCCCTGCCTGTGAAACTCATCCGGGACTTTGCCAGCAAGGTGGAGAAGCTTGTGGTGGTGGAGGAGCTGGACCCCATCATTGAAAACCACTGCCGCAGCCTGGGACTGGAGGTCACCGGCAAGGACGCCCTGCCCATGGAGGGGGAGTTCTCCCAGAATCTGGTGGCCCAGAAGCTGGGCGGCACCGTCCACACCGGCAAGGCCCTCTCCGACGCCATTCCGCCCCGTCCCCCGGTCATGTGTGCCGGCTGCCCCCACCGGGGACTGTTCTATACCCTAAATAAAAACAAGTGCACGGTTCTGGGCGACATCGGCTGCTACACCTTGGGCGCGGTGGCCCCCCTGTCCGCCATGGACATGACGTTGTGCATGGGCGGCTCCATCTCCGCCATCCACGGCTTCAACAAGGCCCTGGGGGAGGAGAGCGAGGGCAAGACGGTGGCCGTCATCGGTGACTCCACCTTTATGCACTCCGGCATGACCGGCCTTGCCAACATCGCCTACAACCAGTCCAACTCCACCGTCATCATCCTGGACAACTCCATTACCGGCATGACCGGCCACCAGCAGAACCCCACCACCGGCTACAACATCAAGGGCGACCCCGCCGGCAAGATCGACCTGGAGCAGCTGTGCAAAGCCATGGGCTTCAACCGGGTACGGGTGGTAGACCCCTACGATCTGAAGGCCTGTGACCAGGCGGTGAAGGAGGAACTGGCGGCCAAGGAGCCCTCGGTGATCATCTCCCGCCGGCCCTGTGCGCTGCTGAAGTACGTCAAGCACAACGCCCCTCTAAAGGTCAATGTAGACAAGTGCGTGGGCTGCAAGAGCTGCATGAAGATCGCCTGCCCCGCCATCGCCATGAAGCAGGGCAAGGCCCACGTGGACAACACCCTGTGTGTGGGCTGCGGCGTGTGTGAGCAGCTGTGTCCCGTGGGGGCCTTTGAGAGTACCGGCAAGGAGGGTTAAGAGATGGAAACCAAAAATATTATGATCGTAGGCGTGGGCGGCCAGGGCTCCCTTCTGGCCAGCAAGCTGCTGGGCCACCTGCTCATGGAGCAGGGCTATGACGTGAAGGTGTCTGAGGTCCACGGTATGAGCCAGCGGGGCGGCAGCGTGGTCACCTATGTGCGCTACGGCGACAAGGTCAATTCCCCCGTCATTGACAAGGGCGAGGCCGACTACATCGTCTCCTTCGAGCTGCTGGAGGCCGCCCGGTGGCTGGAGTACTTAAAGCCCGACGGGCAGATCGTCACCTCCACCCAGCAGATTGACCCCATGCCTGTGATTACCGGAGCGGCCCAGTACCCCGAGAATCTGGTGGAAAAGATGAAGGCTACCGGAGCCAAGGTAGACGCCCTGGATTGTCTTAAACTGGCCGAGGAGGCCGGTTCCTCCAAGGCGGTGAACATTGTCCTTATGGGCCGCCTGTCCCACTACTTTGACCTGCCTGAGGAGGCCTGGCAGGCATCCCTGGAGGCCATGGTGCCCCCCAAGTTCCTGGAGCTGAACAAGAAGGCCTTCCAGCTGGGCAAGAACGCCTGAGACGTTATTCCCGTTCCAGCAGACGCCGGTAGGTGGCGTCCATTCCAAAGGCCCCCAGCGGGGCGGTGATGAGAATGGCCAGAACCGCCACCGACAGCACAAGCTTGCCGCAGCCCAGCCCCATGGCCAGGGGCACCGAGCCCATGGCCGCCTGGACGGTGGCCTTGGGCAGGTAAGCGATGACGCAGAACAGCCGCTCCTTTTTATTGAGAGCGGTTCCGGCGGTGGCCAGAGTCACGCCCAGGGCCCGGATGGCCAGGGCGGCAAAGATAATGGCCACCGCCCCGGCTCCGGCCTCCAGAGTGTA
Organism: uncultured Oscillospiraceae bacterium; assembly: GCA_959022875.1. Classification (GTDB taxonomy): domain Bacteria; phylum Bacillota; class Clostridia; order Oscillospirales; family Oscillospiraceae; genus Lawsonibacter. Next base: position 2,908 of record CAUFAM010000130.1, read on the forward strand.
GCGGATGTCCACCGCGGCGCCCACCAGGACAAACAGAATGACCTCCGCGGCCAGCCACAGCTTGCCGAACTTCTGGGACAGCCGGTCCGACACCGGCGTGGGGGCCTTCAGGTGGACGCCGCAGGCCATGGCGGTCACCGCCAGAATGCCGGAGAAGGGCACCATCCCCTCCAGCCAATCCTCCACCGCCAGCAGCAGGAAGGCCAGCCCCAGCATAATAATGACCTTGGTGCTGTTGCGGATGGTAGTTTTATGGGTGTAGTTGACCTCAAAAAACTGGGCCAGGAGCACTCCGGCTCCGCCGCCCACGGCCAGCCCCAGGAGAATGGAGACCGGAATGGTCAAAAAGCTCTCCAGAGAGGGGGAGCCGCCCTGGGCCATTCCGGCGAAGGTGGAAAACAGGACGATCACATACACATCGTCCATGGAAGCCCCCGCCAGAATCATCTGAGGGATGCTCTTTTGCGTGCCCCAACGGTTCTCCATGAGAGAGACCATCCGGGGTACCACCACCGCCGGGGACACAGCCCCCAGTACTGCCCCCATGACAGCTCCCTCCACCCAGGTGAGACCGAAAATCATAGGGGCCAGCAGCGTGTAACCTGCAATTTCAAAGGTGGCAGGCAGACAGGACATCAGCAGCGCCGGCCGGCCCACCTGCTTCAGATCGGTAAGATTGAGGGAGAGACCGCCTTGATAAGGATGATGACCAGGGCCATCTGCCGCAGATCGGCGGAGATGGACAAGATGGACTCATCCAGCAGGTTGAGGGCGTAGGGTCCCAGAAGGATGCCCACAAAGAGCATTCCAATGATCCGGGGCAGCCTGATTTTTTGGCACAGGGCCGCGGCGGCCAGTCCCGCCAGAAAGACAAAGGCCAGTGAAGTGAGCATAATGTGTTCTCCTTTTCCAAAAATGCAAACAAAAAAGCCGATGCCTCCGCGAGTTTCGTCGCAGAAGTCATCAGCTTGTTGCAAGCGGTTTAGGTTTCCCAAGGGAGTACTTCATTCCCAAGGCCCTATTATAGCGTGGGAAAGAGCAAAAAGCAAGCATATTTTGGACAAGACATCAATGCGGATATTTGGATCCTGCTTCCCATTGAAAAGGGATCTGAACATATAAAAACCATTCCGAAAGGACTGATACCCATGGAAAGATATTACCAGCCTGAAATTGAGTGTGCCTCCCGGGAACAAATCAAGGCCTGGCAGGACGAGCGCCTTGTAAAGCAGGTGCGCCACGTCTGGGACAATGTGCCCTACTACCGAAAGAAAATGGAGGAGAAGGGTCTGACCCCTGACGACATCAAATCCACGGACGACCTCTATAAGCTGCCCTTCGTGACCAAGGCTGACCTGCGGGAGGCCTATCCCTACGGTCTGGTTGCCAAGCCCCTGAAGGACTGCGTACGCATCCAGTCCACCTCCGGCACCACCGGCAAGCGCGTGGTGGCTTTCTATACCCAGCACGATATCGATTTGTGGGAGGACTGCTGCGCCCGAGCCATCGTGGCCGCCGGCGGTACCAATGAGGATGTGTGTCAGGTAAGCTACGGCTACGGCCTGTTCACCGGCGGCCCCGGCCTCAATGGAGGCTCTCACAAGGTAGGCTGTCTCACCATCCCGACCTCCTCGGGCAACACCGAGCGGCAGATCATGTTCATCCGGGACCTGAACGCCACCATTCTCTGCTGCACCCCCTCCTATGCCGCCTACATCGGCGAGACCATGAAGGAGATGGGCCTCACTCCGGACCAGATTCCACTGAAGGCGGGCATCTTCGGCGCCGAGGCCTGGAGCGAGGAGATGCGCCAGGACAT
>CAUFAM010000131.1 GCA_959022875.1 uncultured Oscillospiraceae bacterium
CCCCAACCCGGAAAATCCCGAGGGCTTCTACCTGGCGGTAGACCTGGCCAAGAAGGAGGGCGCCGACTTCATTCTGGGCTCTGACCCTGACGCTGACCGTGTGGGCATCATGGTGAACACCGGCAACGGGGAGTTCAAGGTCATCTCCGGCAACCAGACCGGCGTGCTGCTGCTGGACTACCTCATCGGCGCCAAGAAGCGCACCGGCAAGATGCCCGAAAAGCCCGTGGCCCTGAAGACCATCGTCACCACCGAGATGGCCCGGAAGGTGGCTGAGGTCAATGGCCTTGCCTGCTACGACACCTTTACCGGCTTTAAATTCCTGGCCCAGAAGAAGGATCAGCTGGAGAGCAGCGGCGAGGGCAAGGTCATTATGTCCTACGAGGAGAGCTACGGCTACATGCTGGGCGACTACGTCCGGGACAAGGACGCCGTCTCCGCCAGCGTGGAGCTCAGCGAGATGGCCGCCTGGTACGCCAGCCAGGGCATGACCCTCTATGACGCCCTGCTGGCCTTGTATGAGAAGTACGGCTATTACAGCGAGAAGACCCTGAATCTGGTCATGCCCGGTCTGGACGGTCTGAAGAAGATGGCCCAGCTGATGGCCGACCTTCGGGAGAAGCCCCCGGTGGAGATTGCTGGTGTGGCTGTGAAGGAGCAGAAGGACTATCAGGATGGCAGCGTGGTCTGTGTGGCCGACGGGTCCAAGACCACCATGGAGCTGTCCGGCTCCAACGTGCTGCGCTATGAGATGGCCGATGGCACCAGCCTTATTGTCCGTCCCTCCGGTACCGAGCCCAAGGTTAAGGTCTACATCCTGGCCAATGGGGCCACCCAGGAGGAGTCCGAGGCGAAGGTGGCCAAGTACGCCGCCTGGGCAGAGAGCCTGAAGGGCTAAAACAGGCAAAAAAAGCTGTGCACTCGTCTGAGTGCACAGCTTTTTCATGGATGAAGGGTCTCGTGGGCGATCTCGATAAACCGCTCGCCGAAGTGGGAGAGATAGCGGTCTTTCCGAAAACCTGCCACCAGGTAGCTGAAGGTGGAGGGGTCGGTAAGGGGAAACAGGTCTACTCCCGCCGAGCCTGGGGAGGGAACCGGGAGGGCCCGGAGAAAGAGCTCGGGGCAGATGGTGATGCCAATGCCCGCCTCCGCCATGGCCAGGGTGGTGACGGTATTTTCCGTCTCCAGGATGAGGTTTGGCTTGAAGTAATAGCGGCTGAAGTACTGGTCCACAATGTTGCGGGTGCGGTTGCCCCGCTTGATAAGTACAAAGGGGGCGTCCCGGAACTGGCTGATGTCCGCGCCCTGGGTAAACTGGGCGCGGATGCTGTCGGCCTGGGCGCCGAACAGGCGGTCAGTAAAGGTCTTGGGCACCACCATGACCAGCTTTTGCTCCGTGAGGGGGACCGTGCTGACTCCGTCCATAATAATGGGCTGAAAGCATATGATCAGATCCGTCCGGCCGTGGGAGAGCTCGTCCTCCAGCTGGGTGGAGTTGCCCTCGAAGAGGGAAAATTCCACCAGCGGAAACTCACTGTGGAATTGGGGCAGAATATCCGGCAGCAGGGCCAGACCGCAGGTGTGGGAGATGCCCACCCGCAGTACCCCCATATACTGGCGGTTGATGTCGCCTACCTTGGATAAGTACTGGCTGTGCAGGTCCAGAATCTGGGTGGCGGTGTCCACCAGAAGATCCCCCGCATAGGTAAGGGACAGCTTGGGCGAGCGGGTGAAAAGCTTGACCCCCAGCTCCCGCTCCAGGTTGCCGATGTGGTTGGACAGGGACTGCTGGGAGATATAAAGCCGCTCGGCGGCCTTGGTGATGTTGAGCTCTTCCGCCACGGTAAGGAAATATTTCAGGTGTTGAAAGTTCAAAGGGAACCTCCTTCTGCCGCGTGCCCGGGCAGGCTGGGGAAACGGGTACGAAACGAATACTACGCAAAGTATACCACAGCCATTTGACTGTGGCAACCCTCAACAAAAAGGTACTTCCCAAGAGAGGCCTTATATGGCATAATAATCAATAGAAAAGATCCCATAAAAGGGCAAATGCCCTAAATGATATAAAGGAAGGAAGATGTCTTATGAAATGTCTGATCATTGACGCCGTCTCTCCCGCCATTGCCGAGGAACTGGGCAAGTATATGCAGGTAGATACCAAGATGCTGCCCACTCAGGCTGAGCTGGCCGCTATGATCGGAGACTATGAGGTCCTGATCATGCGCGTGGACCCCGCCATCAACAAGGAGATCCTGGACGCCGCCAAGAATCTGAAGGTCATCGGCGTGTGCTCTGTGGGCCTGAACCACATCGATCTGGACACCGCCAAGGCCAACGGCATTCAGGTCTTCAACGCTCCCGGCCTCAACGGCAATGCCGTGGCTGAGCTGACCTTCTCCAAGATGCTGGATATCTCCCGCCACACCATCCCCGCCAACTACGACGTGAAGGTGAACAAGACCTGGGACAAGTATAAATTCGTGGGCCGCGAGCTGCGCGGTAAGACCCTGGGTATCCTGGGCTTCGGCCGCATCGGCCAGCGCGTGGGTGAGCTGGCTCATGCCTTCAAGATGGACGTGGTGGCCTATGACCCCTATCTGCCCGCCAATGTGTTTGAGGAGCAGAACGCCAAGAGCTGCACCATTGAAGAGGTGCTGAAGGTCTCTGACTTTATCACCATCCACATGCCCCTCACCCCCGAGACCAAGAACCTGTTCAACGCCCAGTCCATCGCCAGCATGAAGGACGGCGCTGTGGTTCTGAACATGGCCCGCGGCGGCATTGTCAACGAGCAGGATATGTATGAGGCTCTGAAGTCCGGCAAGCTGGGCGGCTACGCCTCCGACGTGATGGAGAACGAGCTGGCTGCCGGCGGTCTGACCAAGGGCGCTGGGTTTGACTCCCCCCTGTTTGAGTGCGACAACTTCGTGGTTACCCCCCACCTGGGCGCTCAGACCGTGGACGCTTCCCGCGACATCGGCCAGCACATCATCGGCAAGGTGAAAGAGGCCCTGGACCTGAAGTAAGCTAAGCTTTTAAGGCGGCCGCCCGTTTGGGCGGCCGCTTTTTTTCCAAAAAGAACCATAGTGCTCACCGCCTTCTTGCACGCAGGAAGAGAAGACGGTATAATAAAAAAGACTATGAGCACAGAAAGGCGGTTGACGCGTATGAGCTTTGAGAAGCAGCGGGAGGAGATCTGTGAAATCTGCCATCTCCTCTATCAGCGTGGGTATGTGGTCAGCAATGACGGGAATGTTTCCCTGCGGGTAGAGCAGGACAAGATCCTCATTACCCCCTCGGGCGTGGGCAAGGGCCGCATGACCCCGGAGATGCTGGTGCTGTGCGATCTGGAGGGCAATGTGCTGGAAGGGGACCGCTACCCCTCCTCGGAGAGCAAGATGCATTTGATGATTTACCGGGAGCGGGAGGACGTCATGAGCGTGGTGCACGCCCATCCCCCCATGTCCACCGCCTTTGCCATCTGCCGCCGCCCCCTGAAGGAGCGGTATCTGTCGGAAATGGTGGCGGGACTGGGCGAGGTTCCGGTGACGGAGTTTGCCATGCTCTCTACCAACGAGGTGGCCGACAGCGTGCGCCCCTATGTCCACGACCACAGCGCCGTGCTGCTGGCCAACCACGGCTCCCTGGCCTGGGGCCCCACTCTGATCTCCGCCTTTGACCGGCTGGAGACGGTGGAGCAGACCGCCAAAATCTACTACTACGTCAGCCGCTTGGGCGGCGGCATGGAAATTTCCCAGGAGCAGGCGGACACCCTGCGCTCCATGGGGGACTATTACCGTAAGCTGGCCGGCAAGCGGGAGTAAGGAGGGGACGGAACATGGAGTATACCTACACCGCCCGGGAGCTTATCGAGCTGCTGGGCATGGTTCCCCACGAGGAGGGCGGTTGGTACGCCTTCATCACCTCCAGCGGAGTGTCCATTCCCGGCGGCACAGTGCCCGGCATTGCGGGGCCGCGGGACAGCTGCAGCATCATTTACTACCTGCTCCAGAAGGGAGAAATCTCCCGCTGGCACCAGCTGCGCTCCAGTGAGGTGTGGGCCTGGCACATGGGCGGCAGCCTGGAGATGACCCTGGGCGGAACGGGGGACAAGCCCCGGCCGGAGGGGACGCTTTCCCTCGGCCCCCGGCTGAGACAGGGGGAGCGGTTCCAGATCCTGGCCCCCGCCGACCAGTGGCAGACCACCCGTTTGGTAGACGGGGACTTTGCCCTGGTGTCCTGTGTGGTGGCCCCCGCCTTCCACGAGGAGGACTGCCTGCTGCCAGATAAACCCCTGGACAATGAAATCTACGGCTGAGACAGGCCAAACCAAGCTCGGGCCCCGGGCCCGGCCAATCTATAAAACAGGAGTGATTCCAATGTCCGATGACATCCGACAGGTAACCCATATTGACAACGTCCGCCTGGGTGAGGACGAGCGCAGCGTGGTCATCATCGACCAGAGCCAGCTGCCCAACCGGACGGTCTATCTGACCCTGCGCACCCCGGAGGAGATGTACGATGCCATTAAGCTGCTCCAGGTGCGGGGCGCGCCAGCCATTGGTATCTGTGCCGGTTACAGCATCTACGCCCTGGCCCGCCAGTGGGACATCTCCGATCCGACAGAATTTGCCGGGGAGTTTCACCGCTGGAAGGAGTACCTCAACTCCTCCCGGCCCACCGCCATCAACCTGAGCTGGGCGCTGGAGCGTAT
>CAUFAM010000132.1 GCA_959022875.1 uncultured Oscillospiraceae bacterium
GAGGAGGACGACACTATGGAGTCTATGGACATGAATCAATTGGTGGCAATTCAGCAGAGCTTGACCTTCCTGGGCAGCATCGGCGGCCTGGCCCTGGCCCTTCTGGGTGCGGGTCTTGCGGCGGTGCTCAGCGGCATTGGCTCCGCCAAGGGTACCGGCATCGCCGGCGAGGCGGGCACCGGCCTTCTGTGTGAGGATCCCAGCAAGTTCGGTAAGGTCATGATTCTTCAGGTAATCCCCGGTACCCAGGGTCTGTACGGCCTGGTGGTGTGGTTCTTCGCCGTGTTCCGCATGGGCCTGCTGTCCGGCACCCTGCCCGACCTGACTGTTGCCCAGGGTATGCAGTACTTTGTGGCCTGCCTGCCCATGGCGCTGGGCGGCCTGTTCTCCGCCATCGCTCAGGGCCGTGTGGCTGCCGGTTCCATCAACATCCTGGCCAAGAAGCCCGATGACTGGTCCAAGGGCATGGTTCTTTGTATCACCGTGGAGTTCTACGCCATCCTGTCTCTGCTGGCCTCTATGCTGATGATCATCAACATCAGCGCGTAAGGCGCAAGAAAGGAATCCGCCAATGGAAGGAATTGAAAAAATTACCGCCAAAATTGCCCAGGATGCCCAGGCGGAAGTGAACCGTCTGGAGCAGGAGACCCAGGCCCAGGTGGATGAGATCCAGGCCCAGGCCCAGGCTCAGGCGGACAAAGAGACCGCCGATGCCCTGGCAAAGGGAAAAAAGGCTGCCGCAGAGCGGCTGGAGCGGCTTGCGTCCGCCGCAGGCATGGAGGGGCGCAAGCTGGAGCTTGCCGCCAAGCAGGAGGTGCTGGGCGAGGCCTTTGACCTGGCACTGGAGAAGCTGTGCTCCATGCCGGAAGAGGAATATGTGAAGCTGCTTACCGCGCTGGTGCTGGAGGCTTCCTCCACCGGAAAGGAGCAGCTGGTCTTCTCCGCCAAGGACCGTGCCCAGATCGGCAAGCAGGTTGTGGTGGCCGCCAACGAGGCTCTGGCCAGCCAGGTAGCCCCCGAGCTGCCCGAGTCCATTACCGACTCCAAGGTAGGCGCTTTTGTGGGCAAGCTGGTCAACACCACTGCTGCCATGGTGAATGGTACCGCTATGCTCACCCTCTCCCAGGAAACCCGGGAGATGCGGGGAGGCTTCATCATGGTGGATGGGGACGTGGAAATCAACTGCGCCTTTGAAACCCTTGTCCGCCTGCAGCGGGAGAAGCTGGAAAAAGAAGTGGCAAACGTTTTGTTTCAGCATTGAGAAGTGAGGTGAGATCCGTTGTCTCACAGAAAAGATACCGATTATCTGGCCATCTCCGCCCGAATCCGGGCCATGGAGAACCGCCTTCTGACCCGGGAGCGGATGGACCGGATGATCGATGCCCGGGATGAGAGTGAGGCCATGAAAGTGCTCTCCGAGTGCGGCTACAACGATGCAGCCGGACTGGACCATGCACTCATGCAGGCCAGAGCCGAGGTGTTCCGGGATATGGAGCGCTCCGCCCCTGATCCCCGGCTGGTGGAAGTGTTTCAGATCAAGTATGACTACCACAACGCCAAGACCATCCTGAAGGCACAGGCCACCGGCGCCGACCCGGAGCGGCTGCTGCTGGGCGGAGGCCGGTATGAGCCCCGGGAGCTTTTGGAGATGTGGCGGCGGGAGGAGCTCAAGGGCTGTTCCCCTATGTTCACCAAGGCCATGGAGGGTGCCAAAGCCCTCCTGGATGAGAGCCACGATCCCCAGACGGCCGACCTGTTTCTGGACCGGGCCTGTTATGGCGAGATGGCCCAGCTGGCCCGGGAGCTGCAAAGCCCCTTCCTTCAGGGCTATGTGTGCCTGAGCGTGGATGTGGCCAACCTCCGCACTGCCGTCCGGGTGTACCGGATGGGCAAGGAGGGAGAGTTCCTGCGGCAGGTTCTGCTCAGCGGAGGCAATGTGTCCGAGCAGTCCATCCTCTCCGCACGGCGGGAGGCTCTGGCGGACGTGTTCCGCTCCGGCCCGCTGGCCGCAGCCGCGGAGCTGGGAGCAAAGCTCCTTCAGCCCGGCGGAGGCTCCCTGACGGAGTTTGAGCGGGAGTGTGACAATGCTCTCACCGCATATCTGGCCGCCGCACGCCGCGTCCCCTTCGGGGAGGAGACGGTGATCGGTTACCTCTATGCCAAGGAGCAGGAGCTCACCGCCATCCGGTCCATTTTTGCCGGACGTGCGGCCGGGCTGGACGCAGACACCATCCGCGCCCGGCTTCGGGAAACCTATGTGTAAGGGGGTGGGTGGAGATGTATAAAATTGCTGTGATGGGCGACATGGACAGCGTCCTGGGCTTTAAGGCCCTGGGGCTGGAGGTATGCCCGGTGTCCACCCCCGAGCAAGCCAGGGAGGCCCTGCACCGCATGGCCAGAGAGGACTATGCCATCCTCTACATGACCGAGCAGCTGGCTGCCCAGTTGGGGCCGGAAATTGCCCGGTATAAGGACGCCCTGACCCCCGCCATTATCCTGATCCCCGGCAAGGAGGGATCCCTGGGGATTGGAATGGCAAACATCAAAACAGCGGTGGAACGCGCCGTGGGAGCTGATATTTTGTAAGCTTCCTCATCTGAGAAATTTTACTTCGAAGGAAGGTTTAGCCTATGGGAAAGATCGTCAAGGTCTCCGGCCCGCTGGTGGTGGCCACCGGTATGGAGGAGGCCAACATGGCCGACGTGGTCCGTGTGGGCGAGCAGCGCCTGATTGGTGAGATCCTCACTATGAGCGGCGGCTCCGCCTCCATCCAGGTCTATGAGGAGACCTCCGGCCTGGGCCCCGGGGCGGAAGTGGTCACCACCGGCGCTCCCCTGTCGGTGGAGCTGGGCCCCGGCCTCATTGAGAATATCTACGACGGCATCCAGCGCCCCCTGGAGGTCATCATGGAGAAGGTGCAGGGCAACAACCTGCCCCGCGGCGTGGAGGTTCCCGCCCTGGACCGGGAGAAGAAGTGGGAGTTTACCCCCACCGTAGAGCCCGGTGCCCAGGTGGTGGGCGGCGACGTCATCGGTACCGTTCAGGAGACTGACTCCATTCTCCACAAGATTATGGTTCCCCCCAAGATGCAGGGCAAGATCATCTCCATTCAGGGCGGGTCCTACACCGTCACCGAGACGGTGGCCGTGCTGGAGCAGCCCAACGGCACCAAGACCGAGCTGTCCCTTATGCAGAAGTGGCCCGTGCGTGTGGGCCGCCCCTACAAGCACAAATATCCCCCCACCATCCCTCTCCAGTCAGGACAGCGGATTGTGGATACCTTCTTCCCCGTAGCCAAGGGCGGCACTGCCGCCATCCCCGGACCCTTCGGCTCCGGCAAGACGGTGATGCAGCACGCCCTGGCCAAGTGGTCTGACGTGGACCTGGTGGTCTACATCGGCTGCGGCGAGCGCGGAAACGAGATGACCGACGTGCTCCGGGAGTTCCCCGAGCTGGTGGACCCCCGAACCGGCCAGTCCCTGATGAAGCGTACCGTGCTGATCGCCAACACCTCCGACATGCCCGTGGCCGCCCGTGAGGCCTCCATCTATACCGGCATTACCATCGCCGAGTACTTCCGGGACATGGGCTACGCCGTGGCCGTCATCGCCGACTCCACCTCCCGCTGGGCCGAGGCTCTGCGTGAGATGTCCGGCCGTCTGGAAGAGATGCCCGGTGAGGAGGGCTATCCCGCCTACCTGAGCTCCCGTCTGGCCCAGTTCTACGAGCGTGCGGGCAGCGTGTCCTGCCTGGGCTCCGACGAGCGCCGGGGCAGCCTCACCGCCGTAGGCGCCGTGTCCCCTCCGGGCGGCGACCTTTCCGAGCCCGTCTCCCAGGCCACCATGCGGATCGTCAAGGTGTTCTGGGCCCTGGACGCCTCCCTGGCCTATCGCCGTCACTTCCCCGCCATCAACTGGCTTAACTCCTACTCCCTGTACCTGGACTCCCTGAAGAGCTGGTACGACGAGAACCTGGGCAAGGACTTCCTCCAGAACCGGGAGTGGGCTATGGCCGTGCTCCAGGAGGAGGCCAGCCTCAACGAAATCGTTCAGCTGGTTGGTAAAGACTCTCTGTCTGCCAAGGATCAGATCACCCTGGAAGTGGCCAAGATGATCCGGGAGGACTTCCTCCAGCAAAACTCCTTTGTGGACATCGACTCCTATTCCGAGTATGACCGCCAGGCCAGAATGCTGACCATGATCCGGGACTACGACGTCCAGTGCCGCGCCGCGGCAGAAAAGGGCGGCTCCCTGGCCGACCTCTTTGCCATTCCCGCCCGTGAGGGCATCGGCCGGGCCAAGTCTGTCCCCGCTGACCAGTATAAAGACAACTACGCCGCCCTGTCTGAGGAGATGGAGCGGGAGATTACCGCCATTGGAGAGAAAGGAGCGGATGCACTGTGATTCGGGAATATAAAACGATCCAGGAGATCTCCGGCCCTCTGATGGTGGTCAACCGGGTCCAGGGGGTCACCTATGACGAGCTGGCCGAGATCGAGCTTTCCGACGGCTCGATTCGCCGGTGTAAGGTGCTGGAGGTCAACGGCGACTCCGCCGTGGTGCAGCTCTTTGAGGCCAGCGCCGGCATTAACCTGCGGGATTCCAAGATCCGTTTCCTGGGCCACCCCCTCCAGCTGGCCGTCAGCGGCGACATGCTGGGCCGTGTGTTCAACGGCATGGGCCAGCCCATTGACGGCGGCCCCGCCAT
>CAUFAM010000133.1 GCA_959022875.1 uncultured Oscillospiraceae bacterium
TCTGCGCCTATCTCCCTGTTGCCTTCTTCGTCATGTGCGGCTTTGAGCACTGCGTGGCCAACATGTATTACATCTCCGCCGGGCTTATGGCAAAAACCGTCCCCGCCTACGCCCAGCTGGCCTCTGAAATGGGCATCGATCTGACTGCCCTCACCCTGCCCAACTTCCTCATCAAGAACCTGATTCCCGTCACCATCGGGAACATTCTGGGTGGCCTGGCCCCCGCCTGGGTCATGTGGTTTATCCATCTGAAGGACCGCAAGCCCGCCAGCGTGTAAGCTCTTACAACTTAAAGATAGAAAAAGGTGATTGGAAGTTCCAATCACCTTTTTTTGTCCTCTTTTCGTTCCCAGTCCGGGATGGCCTTGGCCTCCTCATAGAGGCGCAGGTAGCTCTGGTGGGTGGCGGGGATCTCCCCCGCCGCCACCGCTTCCAGCACTGCGCAGCCCTTCTCCTTCAAATGGGCACAGTCCTGGAACCGGCATTTGCCCAGATAGGGCGCAAACTCCCGGAAGGCATATTGAAGTTCCTCTTTCCGTCCAAGCTCCATATGATCCACATCAAAGGAGGAGAAGCCTGGCGTGTCCGCCACCAGTGCCCCGCAGGACAGGCGGAACAGCTCCACATGGCGGGTAGTATGTCTGCCCCGCCCCAGCTTATCGCTGACCTGGGCGGTAGCCAGATCCATGTCCGGCTCCAGAGCATTGAGAAGGCTCGACTTCCCTACGCCGGAATTTCCCGTAAAGGCACAAACCTTTCCGGCAATGGCCTGGCGCAGCTGCTCCACTCCTTCCCCGGTCTGGGCGCTGAGGCGGATGGTCCGGAACCCCGCCTTCTCATAGATCCCGGCCAGGTCATCCCCCGGAGCCAGGTCGCACTTGTTCACGCAGATGAGGCTGTCACACCCCCGGCTCTCGGCAATGGCTACCACCCGGTCAATGAGGTACGGATCCGTCACCGGGATGGCCTGGGCGGCCACCACCACCAGAAGGTCGATGTTGGCCACCGCAGGGCGGTAAAATTCATTTTTCCGGGGCAGGATTTCGTCCAGCGCCCCGGCCACATCTTCCAGTGGGGTAAAGCGCACCCGGTCTCCTACCAGGGGGGACTGGCCGGCATGGCGGTGCTTTCCCCGGGCCCGGCAGGCAAACACCTGCTGCCCGTCGTCCACATAATAGAAGCCGCTGAGGGCTTTTCGAATGATTCCTTCGCTCATGTGCCGTCCGCCTGTGTGAGATCCACCGTCATGGAGCCGCCATACTCTCCATTGAAGTAGTAAGTCACGGTCTTGACCCCTGTCCCGGTCACGGTCACAGGCACCTGGGCGGACATGGTGGCATCCAGTGCCTGATTGAGCACCTCTTCTCCGTCCACCAGAACCCGCACATTCACCAGACCCTCGGCATCTCCGGGCATGGGCACATAGATGGTCTTGGTCACCTCGGTGGGCTCAGGAGGCAGAGTGCTGGGATCGGGCCCCAGGCTGACGCTCAAATTGACCTGATCTCCCTCAGCCACCTCGGTGCCGGCGGTGGGATACTGGCTGATGACCTTGCCGGCGGGGGTAGTCTCGTCATAGACCTCATCCACCTTACCTTCGCTGAGGTTATAGGTTCCAATGGTGGACTTGGCCCGCTCCAGGGTCATATCCACCAGGTTGGGCATTTCAAAGGTCTTCTTTTCCTTACCCTTGCTCACCACCATCTGCACCTCATCTCCCGGTGAGAGGGGCACACCCTTCAGCGGAGTGTAGGAGATGACATGGTTCTCCTCCACTTCATCATCATACTCATATTCCGGGGTGAGGGGCTTCAGGCCCATTTCCACCAGGGTGTTATAGGCCGTCTGGAAGTCCATATTGGTCAGGTCGATCATTTCGATCATCTCCTGGCCGCCGCTGATGGTAATGGTAATCTCCGTCAGCTCACCGGTCACCTTTTTCCCATCCTCCGGATCCTGCTTGATGATGGTGCCCGGCTCGGAATCATCGGCTATGGTATCTCCAAGGACGATGGTAAAGTGCTCACCCAGCAAATCCGTATCGTCCTTCACATCTTCGTACATCTTCCCCACCAGATTGGGTACAGAATGGGTCTCCGGCGGCTGCAGAAGGCCGGAAAACACCGAGTTCCACAGGAAGAAAAATACCAGGCCCACAAACAGCAGAACACCGGCTACCGCCAGGATCACCGGCCACATGGGCCCTCTGTGGGGCGGTTCATCCTCCTGAGGAAGATACTCCCGCTCCCGCCGGGGCTCCCGGGGGGCGGTGTGGGATACACGCTGTGTGCTGCTTCTGTGGGAGGCAGGGATGGGCCGGACCTGGGTACGGTCTTCATCCAGTTCCGCCTCCGGGGAGAAGTCGGCCACATGATACTCAAAATTTACATCGGGATTTTTCCGGAATTCCTCCAGATCAGCCAGCATTTCGTCGGCGGAGGAATAGCGGTTGTTGGGGTTGGGGGCCATAGCCTTCATGGTGATGGCCTCCAGCGCCTCGGGAATGGTGGGGTCGATTTCCCGGGGCGAGAGGGGGATTGAGTTGATGTGCTGGATGGCCACCGCCACAGGGGTATCCCCCTCAAAGGGCAGGCGGCCGGTAATCATCTCATAGAGCACCACACCGGCGGAATAGAGGTCGGAGCGCTCGTCAATGTGGCTGCCCCGGGCCTGCTCGGGAGAAATATAGTGCACCGACCCCAGCGCCTCCTGAGTGAGGGTACTGTGCCCTCCGGAAGCCACCCGGGCAATGCCAAAGTCAGCCACCTTCACGCTGCCGTCCCGCAGCACCATGATGTTGTGGGGCTTGATGTCCCGGTGGATGATCCCGCGGCTGTGGGCATGGCCCAGGGCCTTGGTAATCTGGGTAATGAAGTACAGGGCCTCCCGCCAGTTGAGCTTGTTGCCCTTTTTCTGCATGTACTGCTTCAGGTTGATGCCGTCAATGAGTTCCATGACGATATACTCCAGCTCAGAAGAGCGGCTCACATCATAGACCGCCACAATATTGGGGTGAGACAGCATGGCGACCGCCTGGGACTCGTCGTGGAAACGGCGGCGGAACTCGGCGTCCTGGGCCAGATCCTCCCGCAGAATTTTGATGGCAACCAGTCGGTTGAGACGGTGGCACCGTGCCTTATAGACCCTGGCCATGCCGCCGGTTCCCACCGGCTCCAGGATTTCATAACGGTTATCGAGTAATTTACCGATATAGGGATCCATGGTAAATATCCTCCTTCATACTTCTGCTCCGCAACGGCTTACCGGGAAACCAGCACCGCCGTCACATTGTCCGGCGCGCCCCGGTTCAGGGCAATTTCCAACAGGCGCTGGCAGCAGCTGTCCGCTTCCCCGCCGTGGATCACCTCATAGAGCATCTCCTGCTCCCCCACCACATTGCTCAGTCCATCGCTGCACAGCAGCAGGTAGTCCCCGGGGGCCAGCTCCTTCCGGAAGCAGTCGGCCATCAGCACCGGCTCCGCTCCCAGGGCCCGGGTAATCAGGTTCTTATGGGGGTGCGTCCGGGCCTGTTCCCGGGTGAGCTCTCCCCGCTCTACCAGATCCTCCACCAGGGAGTGATCCCGGGTGATGAGGACGATGCCGTCCTGATTGATGTGGTAGGCCCGGCTATCCCCCTCGTTGAGGATGACCGCCTCCCGCTCTCCGGCCAAGGCTGCCACCAGGGTGGTGCCCATACCGGTACATTCCTCCTCCCGGATGGAGCGCTGGAAGACCTCCTGGTTTGCAAGGGCTGCCGCCCGCTGCATGCGCTCCTCCTCCCGGGCGCCGTCCGCCCGGCTGAGAAATTCCTTCATAAACAGCTCCACGGCCATGGTACTGGCTACGTTGCCCGCCCGGGCTCCGCCCATTCCATCGCACACCAGAGCAATAATCCGGCCGTCTTCAAGCTTCCGGGCGTCGTACGCATCCTGATTCTGGCTGCGCACGGCCCCCCGGTGGGTGATACCCCATACCTGCATTGCCGTTCAACCTCATTTCCTCCGGTATTCCGGACTGTTTGTCTAGTTCCCCTTCATGGCCTTGCGCCGCAGCTGGCCGCAGGAGGCGTCAATGTCCCCTCCCAGCTTGCGCCGGACGGTGACGGTAACGCCATGGCTCTCCAGCCGTTTCTGGAAGGCGGCCACCCGGCGGCTGGGCTTCAGGGGGCTCTCTTCCACCTCGTTGAGGGGAATCAGGTTTACATGAGCCGGGGCTCCCCGCAGACGCTTGGCCAGCAGATCCGCCTGCCAGTCGCTGTCGTTCACCCCGTCAATCATGGCATATTCATAGGAAATCCGCCGTCCGGTGGTCTCGAAATACCGCCGGCAGGTCTCCATCAGCTTCTCCACCCCCACGCTGCGGTTTACCGGCATAATTTTGGACCGGGTCTCGTCATCGGGGGCGTGGAGGGAGACAGATAGTGTTAATTGTAACCCATGGTGGGCCAGTTTGTCAATTTGATCTACCAGGCCGCAGGTGGACAGGGAAATATGGCGCATGCCGATGTTCAGCCCGTCGGGGTGATTGACCAGCTCCAGAAAGCGCATAACCGTGTCAAAATTATCCAGTGGCTCGCCAATGCCCATGAGCACGATATTGGACACCGGAGCGCCGCTGTCCATCTGGGTAAAGAGCACCTGATCCACCATCTCCGCGGGGGTCAAGTTGCGCACCCGTCCGGCAATGGTG
>CAUFAM010000134.1 GCA_959022875.1 uncultured Oscillospiraceae bacterium
CATTCCCGTGATCGTGATTGACCGTACCATTGACGACTCCGACAAGTACGTCTCCTGGGTCGGCTCCGACTTTAAGGTTGAGGGTCTGGCCTGCGGCGAGTGGCTGAAGGCCTATGCCGCTGACAAGGGCATCACCGAGATCAACGCCCTGGTCATTGAGGGCTCCACCGGTGCCTCCGCCACCATCGGCCGTACCGACGGCTTCAAGGAGATTGCTGACCGCGAGGGTTGGACCATTCTGGATTCCCAGTCCGGTGACTTTACCGAGGCCGGTGGTCAGGAGGTCATGGAGTCCTACTGCCAGAGCTACGCCGGTCAGTTTAATGTGGTCATCTGCCAGAACGACAACGAGGCTGCCGGTGCTATGACCGCCATGGACAACGCCGGTGTTACCTACGGCGTGGGCGGCGACGTGATCCTGGTGTCCTTCGACGCCAACAAGCCCTATGTCCAGATGGTTATGGAAGGCAAGATCAACGCCAACTTCGAGTGCAACCCCATGGCTGCCCCCACCGTTGCTGAGATCATCCAGCAGCTGGAGGCCGGCGAGACTCCTGAGAAGGAGATCTACGTGACTGAGTCTTGGTTCGCCGCCGAGGACAATGTTGCTACCATCACCGTCAACGGTGAGGAGCAGGATGTCATCTACGTGACTCAGGAAGTCCTGGACGCCCGTCCCTACTAATCAGACGCCTTAATTAACCGCTGGAGCAGATGTAATCCCAGGGAGGACCCCGGCAATTCCCGGGTCCTCCCTTTTCATACGAGGTGATTTGAGTTGGAAGAAAACATCGTTCTGACCGCGCGGGGGATCAGCATGACCTTCCCCGGAGTCAAAGCCCTGGACAATGTGGATTTTACCTTGCGTAAGGGGGAAATCCATGCCCTGATGGGAGAAAATGGAGCGGGCAAGTCCACCCTTATCAAGTGCCTGACCGGTATCAATGATTTTGAGGCCGGTGAGATTCGTGTGGCAGGTGTTGACGGCCCGGTGAAAAACCGTTCCACCCTGGATGCGCAGAAGGTGGGGATTTCCACGGTGTATCAGGAAGTGAACCTGTGCCCCAACCTGAGTGTGGCGGAAAACCTGTACATTGGCCGTGAGCCTATGACACGTTTTCACACCATTGACCGGCGTGCCATGAACCGGAAAGCCGATGAGCTGGTCAAACGCCTGGATATCAAGGTGGATGTCACCCAGAACCTGGAAAACTATTCCCTGGCCATCCAACAGATGATCGCCATTGCCCGGGCGGTGGATATGGACTGCAAAGCGCTCATTCTGGACGAGCCCACCTCCTCCCTGGATGACAGCGAGGTGGAAAAACTCTTTAAAATGATGCTCCAGCTGAAGGAGCATGGGGTGGGAATCGTCTTTGTTACCCACTTTCTGGAGCAGGTGTACGCCGTGTGCGACCGGATTACCGTGCTGCGCAACGGCACCCTGGTGGGAGAGTATTCCGTAGCGGAGCTGCCCCGGGTGAAGCTGGTGGCAGCCATGATGGGCAAGGACTTTGATGACCTGGCCTCCATCAAACCGGAGGGCTTTACCTACGATGCCCAAGCGCCTTTGGAGATTGAGGCCCGGGGGCTGAGCCACAAGGGGACCATTAAGCCCTTTGACCTGGATATTCACAAGGGCGAGGTCATTGGCCTTACCGGCCTGCTGGGCTCCGGCCGCAGTGAGCTGGCCCGGGCCATCTACGGCGCCGACAAGGCTCAGACCGGCACCCTGAAGGTGGGGGGCAAGACCGCCAAGATCAACCAGCCCATTGACGCCATGAATATGGGCATGGGATTGCTGCCCGATGACCGGAAGGCCGAAGGCATTATCGGCGACCTGTCTGTCCGGGAAAATATCATTCTGGCCCTTCAGGCCAAGCGCGGCATGTTTAACCAGCTGCCCCGGGCCAAGCAGGAGGAAATTGCAGACCGGTACATTGATCTGCTGCAAATCAAGACGGCCAGCCGGGAGACTCCCATCAAGCAGCTTTCCGGCGGCAATCAGCAAAAGGCTATTCTGGCCCGGTGGCTGGCCACCGATCCCGACTTCCTCATTCTGGATGAGCCCACCCGAGGCATTGACATCGGTACCAAAACGGAAATCCAGAAGCTGATCGTCAAGCTGGCCAGCGAGGGCAAGAGCGTGCTGTTTATTTCCTCGGAGATTGAGGAGATGCTGCGTACCTGCAACCGTATGGCGGTGCTGCGGGACGGCGCCAAGGTGGGCGAGCTGGACGGCGAGCTGACCCAGGAGCGGGTCATGGCCGCCATTGCGGGAGGTGCGAGTGAACATGAGTAAGCTAAAGAAACTCACCCAGCAGCAGCTGTTCCTGCCCATTTTCTGCATGATCCTGGTGCTGTGTGTCAACATGATCTACGATGTGGCCCAGGGAAATGAGTTTTATAACTTCTTTAAAATTACCCTGACCAATGACCTGCTCACCGGACGTATCATTAACATTCTCAACCGGGGCAGCGAGGTGGCCATCCTGGCCATTGGCATGACCCTGGTGGTGTCGGCCTCCGCCGGTACCGATATTTCCGTGGGTTCGGTCATGTCGCTGTGCGCCTCCTTCTGCTGTATGCTGGTGGCTGGATTTGGCGTTTCCTCGGTGAACAGCGCCGACGAGTTTGCCATGCCTCTGGCCGTGGGCCTCATCGGCGCCCTGCTCATGGGCTGCCTGTGCGGCGCCTTCAATGGTACCCTGGTGGCCTATCTGAACATCCAGCCCATGGTGGCCACGCTGATCCTCTGGTCGGCGGCCCGTGCCATTGGTCTGCTGCTGTGCAACAACCTGATCGTCTATGTCCGGGTACCGGAGTTTGGCGTGTTCGGCGGCTACATCGGCCCCGTTCCCACCCCCATTATCATTGCCGCAGCCTGTGTGGCGGTGGTGTCGGTGGTGCTCAAGAAGACCGCCATGGGCATGTACATCCAGTCTGTAGGCATCAACAAAAAGGCCAGCCGTATTGCCGGCCTGAACTCCAAGCGGATCATTTTTGTCTGCTACCTGCTGTGCGGCCTGTGTGCCGGTATTGCCGGCATTGTGGCCTCCTCCCGCATCACCAGCGCCGACTCCAACAACATCGGCCTGGATATGGAGCTGGACGCCATCCTGGCGGTGGCTCTGGGCGGAAACAGCCTGGGCGGCGGACGGTTTAATCTGGCCGGTTCGATCATCGGCGCCTATACCATTCAGGCCATTACCACTACCATGCTGGCCATGGGTGTGTCCACTGCGGTAAACCCGGTCTTTAAAGCCATCGTGGTCATTGCCATCGTGGCCATTCAGGCTCCTCCGGTCAAGGCCTGGTTCAAAAAGCGCGGCGCGGCAAAGGCCGCTGCCCGGAAGGAGGCGGTGGGGGTATGAAATCCGCAAGCGCATTGAAAACCCGAAAGAACATCAACAGCAATACCCTGCTGCTCTTGATTACCATTATACTGTTTGTGATCCTGTACGCTGCGGGCTGCGTGGTGTACGGAAGCAGAGGCTTTACCAATTTGCAGACCTTCCTGAATTTGTTCCGCACCAATGCGGGCCTCATCTGCGTATCCTGCGGACTGACCTGCGTCATGCTCACCGGCGGCATCGACATATCGGTGGGCTCCCTGGTGGCATTGGACTGTATGCTCCTGGCCTACGGCATGAGCGAATGGGAACTGAGCGCCCCGGTCATGGTGCTGCTGGTTCTGGTTCTGGGTGTGGTCTTTGGCCTGGTGCAGGGCTACTGTGTGGGCTATCTCCAGATTCAGCCGTTTATTGTCACCATGGCGGGCATGTTCTTTGCCCGGGGCATGACGGCGGTGATCTCCACTAACCAGCTGTCTATCACGGCGGAAATCAATCAGCTGTTCTATGATGTGGCTAATTTCCGCATCTATCTGCCTGCGGCCTGGGGCTATGCCAACAAGAAGGGCATTATCCAGGTGCCGTACATCGGCATCGGCGTGGTGGTGGCCCTTGTGGTGCTGGTGGTAATCTTCCTGGTGCTGCGCTATACCAAGTTCGGCCGTTCCCTGTATGCTGTGGGCGGCAGTGAGCAGAGCGCGGCCATGATGGGCCTGGACGTGAAGAAAACCAAGCTGAAAGCGTATGTGCTTTCCTCCTTCCTGTGCTCCATCGGCGGCATCTGCTACTGCATGAACACCATGTCCGCCAGCGTGTCCCAGGCCACCGGCATGGAGATGGACGCCATCTCCTCCGCCGTCATCGGCGGCACCCTGCTCACCGGCGGCGTGGGCAATGTCATCGGCACGCTCTTTGGCGTGCTCATCAACGGCACCATCTCCACCATTGTGCAGACCAACGGCAAGCTGGCCTCCTCCTGGCCCAATATTCTGACCGCCGCCCTGCTGTGCTTCTTCATCATTCTTCAGAGCATCTTTGCCAAACTCAAGGAAAAGTCCAAGTAATAAGGGAGAACGGAAACTATGGATATTCAGGAAGCCATCCGCAGTGGTAGCACCTGCCTGGGCATTGAGCTGGGTTCCACTCGGATCAAAGCGGTACTTATTGGCCCCGATCACGCCCCCGTCGCCTCCGGAGATTACGCATGGGAGAACCGGCTGGAGGGAGGATACTGGACCTACCACATGGAGGATGTGTGGACCGGCCTGCAGACCGCCTATGCCAATCTGCGCGCAGACGTGCAGAAGCGTTATGGCCAGGGACTGACCCGGGT